>CAZBRI010000327.1:0-4209 GCA_964494055.1 uncultured Anaerolinea sp. | reverse complement strand
ACACCTCTCTATTCGTCGGCAGCGTCAGATGTGTATAAGAGACAGGGCATTGAATAATCAATGCCCATCTTTTCGAAGAACGCCCTGAACTGTTCGTAATCCGTATTCATCTTGCCCCTACATTACCAATCGTGGTCCAGAATCAGGGATCTTTTTTCAGAAAATGTATTGGACCAGTCCCCAAAACATATCCATCCGGCTGCTTATCCGGGTCCAGAATGACCGGCAACATCTTGGAAATCACCTCTGCCTTGGATGGCTCACCATACTTCAAGGTGATGAAGGTCGCCCTCCTGGACGGATCGGCCGGACTGCCTGCCAAATTGTCGTAAGCCGCTTTCGCAGATACCGGATCAGCAAAGAGTTGCACCGCAACCTCCCCACTCTGATCCTCCATCAAAAGAATCCCAAGATTGTCTCTCATGTGTCACCCCCTTAGAACTGATGCAACCATTCCAACCGCACCATTCCCCAATCCATACCGCCCGATCCTGGAAAGGAAATTCGGCGAAGATTATGGAGAAACGGTAGTCCGTTACATTGATGAACAAATATTCAGGCAGATCGTTCCTGCCAAGGAAGTAGCTGGCATCCTGGTTGAACCGATTCAGGGTGAAGGCGGTTATATTATCCCGCCGCCCGGATTCTTCCCTGCCCTGCGGAAATTATGCGATCAGTACGGTATTCTTTTGTTGGCCGATGAAGTTCAAAGCGGTATGGGAAGGACCGGCAAATGGTGGGCCATCGAAAATTTCAATGTTGAACCTGATATTTTCACAACTGCCAAAGGAATTGCAAGCGGCGTGCCGCTTGGTGCTTGTGTTGCCCGCCGGTCCGTGATGGATTGGAGCAAAGGTGCCCATGGAAATACTTATGGTGGTAATCCTCTTGCTTGTGCAGCAGCAATAAAAACATTTGAGCTGATCGAAAAAATATATCTTAAAAATGCTGCTGAAGTAGGCCAGTATACAAAAGATGCCCTGGAAGAAATCGCTGCCAGGCACCCGTCAATCGGTCAGGTACGGGGGCTTGGTTTGATGATCGGTGTCGAATTTGTTAAAGACCGGGAAACCAAAGACACTTACGAGGAACTCCGGGATTCCCTGGTAAGCAAAGCTTTCGAAAGAGGTTTATTACTTCTGGGCTGTTCAAAATCAGTGATTCGAATCGCTCCCGCTTTGAGCATCAATAAAACCGAAATAGATGAAGGGCTGCAGGTTTTTGAAGAAGCCCTGACCCTGGCCGAAAACGAACTCAAAGGAAAATAATCAGCACTTATAAAACTGCCGGATGCTTTTTAATGAAAAGTATCCGGCAGTTTTTTATTGATTTGCCAGCTCACTTCCCGCCAGCCAGCCTGTCGTCCAGGCGTTTTGAAAATTAAACCCGCCTGTCAGTCCATCAATATCCAGTACTTCACCAGCAAAAAACACTCCCGGTTTGATCCGGCTCTGCATTGTCTTAAAATCCACTTCATCCAGCCTCACGCCACCGCAGGTCACAAATTCATCCTTGAACATACCTTTGCCTTCAATCAGGTAACCTCCAGCCGTCAGCTCTTCAGCAAGTTTCCTGATAAGTGCTTTGGACATATCAGCCCAGTTCTGATTCTCGGTTATGCCGCAGGCATCGCATATTTTCTTCCACAATCGAACCGGGATCTGTTGAAAAACTGGATGAGCACCCGGCTTTTTTTTGTTATTCCCTGGATTGTCCTTATATAACTTCAGTTCTTCAAAAACCTTTTCAGTGGTCAACGGATAAAGCCAATTAATCACACAACCCGCCTGGTACTCATGTTCAAATAACCAGCGGGCTCCCCAGGCAGATGTTTTTAATGAAACCGGTCCGCTTATCCCCCAATGCGTGATGAGTAAAGGACCATTTTGCATTTTCACCATGCTCTTCTCCCCGTTAAGATCCTCTAGGGTCAGACTGGCATTTTGAACCGATACGCCTGCCAATTCGGAAATTCGTTCATCGGTAATCTTGAAGGTAAATAATGAAGGTACCGGTGGTTGTATCGTGTGACCGAGATTTTTTATGATTCCCTGGCAGTAAGCCTCACTTCCAGACGCAAAAAGGATGGAATGGGTAACCAACATTTCTTCAACTTCTTCACCATCTCTTTTGAGGCAGATCTCAAATCTTTCATTCTCATTTTCAGCTGAAGGCAGGACTTCAACATCCACCAGGGTTGCAAGGTTCCAAACAGTTACACCTGCTTTCCTTTCGGCATCCTCCAAGCAGTTCACAATAGATAAAGATGAATCACTGGCTGGAAACATCCGCCCGTCCTCTTCTGTTTTTATCGGGACACCACGCTGCTCAAACCATTGAACAGTGTCTTTGGGTTGAAAGCGGCTGAACGGACCCCTCAATTCATTTCCGCCCCTCGGATAAAATGTGACAAGCCTGGCCGGATCAAAACAGGCATGAGTCACATTACAGCGCTCTCCACCTGAAATCAATACCTTGCCCAGTGACCGGCGGGCTTTCTCAATGATCAAGACCCTGGGTGATCTTCCCATTTCCGCCGACAATTCGCGGCATCTTATTGCGGCGAAATACCCGGCGGGACCTCCGCCAATAATGATCACATCCCAGTTTTGTACAATACTTTTTTCGCTCATGATGGGTCTCCAAAAATAACTTCATTCTCATTATAAAGCACCAATGAGAGCCCGGTTTTATATTTCACTTACCCAGTTCCAATACGGTTCTTACACAGCCATCACCACTGAATGATAAAATAACCATGAAATTCTTAACCTGTCACCTTCTCAAAGACAATTAAATTATGTTACCTGATTTCCGTGTTCGACAACGCGATTACCTGCTCGAAATTACCCGCACCATCACCCAGGAACTTGATCTTCAAAAGGTGTTGAAGAGGATACTCCGCATTTCCATCGAAATGCTGGCAGGTCAAGCCGGCCTGATCGCTTTGAAAGATTCCGGTCAATGGAAAGTTGCAGCCGCCCAGGGGATACCTGCTGCCTTTCTGCGTTACCTCGAGCCTCTGCTGGCTGAAGAAAGTGTCTCCACCCTGGATGTGGATGAACTAAACCGCATGCTCAAAGATCTGACCTACACAGCCAGCCAGGGATTATTGAATGGAACAGCCATTTCGCTCGTCACCCACGGCGAGGTGATCGGGGTAATCTTCATTTTCCGCTCGTATGCTGATCTTTTTTCCAATAATGACCAGCAGCTTTTACAGTCCTTTGCGGACCAGGCTGCCATAGCAGTATTCAATGCCAAACTTTACAGCCAGGTGATCATTGAAAAACAGCGGCTGGATGCACTGATAGACAGCGCTGCCGACGGCATCATCATCCTGAGCGCTGATCACAGTATTGAGAGAGTGAATGATGCCTTTGAACGGATCTCAGGGAAAACTGATGATGAAGTAAAAGGAATGCATCATGACCAGGTGATCATTTGGGCGCGGAAGCCGGATGGCATGACGCTTGAACAGGCAGAGGCAGACGGGTGGCCATTAACCAACAATGCGCATTTGTATGTTGAGGGGGATCTGAAAAATTCAGATACCCGGAGTGTGCCGGTTGGAATCACTTATGCCCCGCTGCTGACACAGGACAAGGATGTCAGAAATATCATCGTCACCGTTCGTGATATTACCCATTTTCGCAATGCTGACGAAATGAAAGCAACCTTTATTTCGATTGTCAGTCATGAACTCAAAACACCAGTGGCATTGATCAAAGGTTATGCTTCAACTTTAAGACGGGATGATGCCCGCTGGGACCGGCATGTTGTTCAGGACAGCCTGGCCGTCATAGAAGAAGAAGCTGATCACCTGACACACATGATCGAGGATTTACTGGATGCCTCCCGCCTGCAGGCCGGCGGTTTGAGTCTGAACCGCACAGATATATCTCTGAAATTATTGGCAGAACGGCTCGCCCAAAGGTTCCAGACACAGACCAAGAACCACAAAATCATTGTTGAATTTCCCGCCGACTTCCCGGTTATCCTGGCTGATGAAACGAGAATCGGCCAGGTGTTATCCAACCTGATCTCCAACGCGATCAAATATTCCCCGAAAGGGGAGATTCGCATACAGGGAGATATTCGGCAGGAGCAGATCATCATCACAGTGAGTGATCAGGGTCCCGGGATCGACCCGCATGACATGCCGCACATTTTTGACCGGTTTTACAGGTCTGATACTGCAGTACGCAA
>CAZBRI010000326.1:0-4217 GCA_964494055.1 uncultured Anaerolinea sp. | reverse complement strand
CCCAGATATCTCTTCCCCCGATTACCGCAGCTTTAGAGGTACTGTCGACCAGGCCCGGGAACAAGGGATTGGGATCAAAGTTTATAAAACTGTTCATGCAAGAGATATTTTTAACCAGATTGTCAAACAGGCTCATCATAATGGTGAACCGGGTGTTCTGTTTTTGGATGCTGCCAACCGGCAGAACCCCGTACCGCATCTTTACCCGCTTGAATCAACCAACCCATGCGGTGAACAATGGCTTGGACCATACGAAAACTGTTGTTTGGGCTCTATAAACCTGGCCCAGCACCTTGGTGAAAATGGTACAGTGGATTGGGAAGGATTACAAAATAGTGTTGTCCTATCCACCATTTTCCTGGATGATGTCGTTGAGGCAAATGCATACGTTCCAGCTGTACCGCAATTAAAAGAATCAGCGCACAGGGCCAGGCGAATCGGTCTCGGCATCATGGGTCTTGCAGATTTGATGTATCACGTTGGCGTTCGTTACGGTTCACCGGATGGGCAGGAATTTGCATCTCAGGTCATGGAATTTGTCCGTTACCATAGTATGCAAACTTCGATCGAGATGGCTCAGATTCGCGGAGCTTTTCCGGCGATTACCGGTTCCATCTATGATCCTAAAAATATGCGCTGGAGCCCGCCCAAGCCGCTCGTATCCTACCAGGGAAATTGGAAGCGTCCAGCAATCAATTGGCAAAACATTTCAAAGGGCATCAAGGCCCACGGTATTCGTAATGCAGCACAAACAACAGTCGCGCCAACCGGCACAATTGCCACAGTTGCAGGGTGTGAAGGTTACGGCTGTGAACCCGTTTTTGCTCTCGCTTATATCCGGCACGTAAACGACAATGGGAAAGATCTCAAATTAACTTATGGATCCCCTGCTTTTGAAAAAGCCCTCGAATCTGCCGGAATTAATTTTGAATCCAGGCAATCCATATTTGAAGACGTAATCAAGCTTGGAACATGTCAGAATGTTGTTTCGGTACCTGAAAACATTCGCCGCGTATTTGTAACCTCCGGCGATGTAAGTGCTGAAGAACATGTTCGAATGGCAGGTGCCTTGCAGGCATTTGTAGATAATTCGATCTCAAAAACGATCAATTTTCCTGAAACAGCCACCGAAGACGATGTCTCAAAAGCATACATGCTTTCCTGGGAATTAGGCGCAAAAGGTATCACCGTCTATGTGACTGGTTCGAGAGATAAAGTCGTTTTGGAAACCCATGCTACAGCAGATAAAAAACAACCCGAACCAGTAGTTGAAAAAATAGCTTCGACACCTGCTGAACATAAAGTGATCTGGCACGATACCAAAAAACCGCGTCCACGAACATTGACGGGCATGACCTTTAATGTTGATACTCCGCTCGGAAAAGCATTTGTAACAGTCAATGCTAATGGAGGCAACCAGCCTTTCGAGGTATTTGTTAATACGTCAAAGGCTGGCTCGGATACAGCAGCCGTTTCAGAAGCAATTGGACGCCTGATATCCTATATATTACGGCTTGCCTCCCCAATCGCACCGATAGACAGGTTACGTGAAGTAGTCAGTCAATTGACTGGTATCGGCGGCGGCCGTTCACTTGGGTTTGGTCCTCACCGCGTACGGTCTCTTCCTGACGGGGTCGGACAGGTATTGGATGAATATCTTCGTGAGCGTGACGGCGAACCAAAAGGACATGAATTAGTCAATCCTGGCAGCTTGTTATTGGCGACCAATGAATCGCCTGCTGTAAAAAATCCGTCACTAAACGATTTTGCGGCACAGCATCCAAGCATGAAAATTGGAGATCTCTGCCCTGATTGCGGTGAAGCAGCAGTTGTCAATGAAGAAGGCTGCCGAAAGTGCTACGCTTGCGGTTACAGCGAATGTTAAACTGATAAATTACTAAAATCAATAAAAAGCAGTAAAGGGTTGAAGTATCCCCTTTACTGCTTTTTATTTGGCCTCATTTTCATTTTTTGAAATCCTGATTCCCCAAATTTATTGATGATAAAATCATTCGAAATACTGGACAAATTCCCTGAATTTTATGGGATCCAAGCGCCTGGAGAAAATATGTTGAGAATTTTTGATGTTGAGACAGCAAAACAAACTATTTTAAAAAGAACACCCCTGGATGAAGTTACCTTAAGTCCAGCTGCCCTCAACCGTCTCGAAAAAACATTTGGCGAAAAGATCAATGCGGAAGAAGCTGTTAAGAGAATACTGGCTGATATTCGAAGCGGCGGGGATACCGCTTTGCGTAAATGGAGTGAACAATTGGATAACTTTCCAAAAAATGTCCCCTTTCGAATTTCAGAAGAAAAAATTCAAGAAGCATTAATAAATTTACCGGGCGAACAAAGAGAAGCACTAGAAACTGCGGTCAAACGTATTCGCGGATTTTATCAAAGGCAGCCGTTATCATCCTGGTTAACAAATGACCTCGGCGGTACCCTCGGGCAATTGATCCGCCCGCATAACAGGGTTGGTCTTTATGTGCCGGGAGGCACGGCCCCATTGCCATCTTCAGTACTTATGTCAGCCATTCCTGCACAGGTCGCCGGGGTCAAAGAAATTGTGATCATCACCCCGCCTGCGCGCTTCCGCCCGGATGAAACTCAATCCCTGGAACACTTCAGCCCGGTTCTCGGTGTCATTCTGGCTGCCTGCGCGTTGTGCAATATCACTGAGATATATGCAATGGGTGGAGCTCAAGCGATTGGTGCGCTGGCTTATGGTACAGAATCAATTCCAAAAGTGGATAAGATCTTTGGTCCGGGTAATATTTTCGTCACCCTGGCAAAAAGACAGGTGTTTGGTGTGGTCGGGATCGATGGATTGGCCGGCCCAACAGAAACTGTGATCATTGCTGACGAAACTGCCCGTCCTGCCTGGGTAGCTGCAGATATGCTTGCACAGGCTGAACATGATGTGCTAGCTTCCGCCATCTTGCTTACACCATCTCAAAAACTGGCTGAAGCAGTACAGCTTGAAGCTGCCAGGCAGATGGAAACACTTCCGCGGGCCGAAATTCTCTCCCAATCCATTCCCGGTCAGAGCGGTATTGTAATCACCAGCAGCCTGGAAGAGGCTGCTGAACTCAATAATCTGTACGCACCGGAACATTTATGCTTATCTGTAAAAGATCCATGGTCATTATCTGAAAAAATCAGTAATGCCGGTGGCATTTTCATGGGAGAACATTCATTCGAAGTTCTCGGTGATTACATAGCTGGGCCAAGTCACGTCATGCCTACCGGCGGGTCTGCCCGATTCGCTTCCCCCCTTAATGTTTGGGATTTTGTACATATTATCAGTCTTATCGCACTCAATCCAGCCACAACAGAAGTCATCGCACCTCTGGCAGCCACGATCGCTCGTGCTGAAGGTTTGGAAGCGCATGCCCGCTCTGCCGATCTGCGTGTGAACGACCAGGGCTGATTTATGAAAAATCTGTTATCAAGGCTGCCTTCTCACATCCAAAATATGCCGGCCTACACGCCGATAGAACCCTTTGAGGTATTATCTGAACGTGTCAAGCGATCTCCAAAAGATATTATCAAATTGGATGCGAACGAGAATCCCTATGGTATGAGCCCCGGAGCAAAAATTGCCCTGTCAAATATTGAATTTCCTCACATATACCCGGACCCGGAATCACGAGCCCTGCGTTATGCCATCTCCAAATTTACCGGTGCGGCCATCGACAACCTGCTTGCAGGATCTGGTGCGGATGAATTGATCGACCTGATCATGCGTGTCATGCTGGATCGTGATGACTGCATTATCAACTGCCCTCCAACCTTTGGTATGTATTCATTTGACGCTAATCTCAATGGCGCGAGCGTGATCGATATTCCCCGCCTGCCTGATTTTTCATTGAACATAAAAGAGATCAAATCAGCAGCTGCCAAACATCACCCCAAAATTCTTTTTCTTACTTCTCCGAATAATCCGGACGGATCTCTTATACCAGCAAGTGAATTGAGCGACCTTTTAGAACTTGATGTCATGATTGTTCTGGATGAAGCATATATCGAATTTGCTGATCCAGAACATCTTGGTAAAAAAATCAGCCTTATCCAACAAGTTCAGGATAGAGATAATTTAATCGTTTTGCGTACTTTCAGTAAGCTTGCAGGCCTGGCGGGACTACGTATCGGATATCGAGCTTTCCCGACCTGGTTGATGCCGGTTCTTTGGAAAGCCAAACAACCTTATA
>CAZBRI010000325.1:0-4223 GCA_964494055.1 uncultured Anaerolinea sp. | reverse complement strand
GCGTTGGTTAAGATCAGATTCTGCAGATTGAACAACTTTCAAAGCACGATCACGCGCATCGAGTTCAATTTTAGAGACTCTTTCGGTCGCATCCTGGATCACACTTTTGGCAGTTGCTGCCTCAATTTGCCTTTTCTTTTCATTCTGAGACTGACTGTAATAAAAACCGCCAGCTGAACCGATGGCAATAGCTATTAAAACAGCGGCGACCGTAATTATTATTTGAAATGGGGGCATATTACTTCCTCACGGTTATATTTATAATAGGTTTTCTTCAGCTTTTATTTCATTCCAGATTTCTCTGATCACTGAAGCACAGATTTCGTAGGAAAAACCTCTTCTTCCCAGGAATCCGCCCAGTTTCTGACGAAATTCCTGCCATTCAAGGTTTTGAACCTTACGAAGGTATTTCCTGGCAGCCTCGCGAGCGAGCACATGGTCATCCGTGTTTTCGCTCACAACTTTATTGATCAAATCTCTATCAAGACCCTTCAACCGCAGTTCGTAAGCGATCACACGGCTGCTTCGCGGTCTGAATGTATTTCTATTTTCTACCCAGGCCCTGGCAAACTCATCATCATTCACCAGGTGCAATTCTTTCAACCTGCTTATCGTGGTTTCAATCACAGCAGGCGGAATTTCATGTTTTTCAAGGTTATCAACAACCTCTTTCCTGGACCTTGCCCGGTACCCCAGGAAATTAAGGGCTTTCTGCATGGCCGCATCCCGGGCGTCATCAAGCTGCAAAGAATTAACCTTTTCATCCGTTAATTCCTGCCCGGTTGAAAGCCAGGCGGCTGTCAGTCTTGATAAACCAAAAGCAAATTCTCCATCCAGGAAAATATTCACCCGGTTAGGATTTTTTTTCTGTTGCTCAATCGAAGTTATTTTTCTCATTGTTCAAAAGAAAAAGCCATCTTCTTGCCGATGCAAGCGATGGCTTTAAAATACAACCTGTCAAACTCATTCCGTTAACAGCAGAGGAATAAGTAATCAAAAAATCTGAATCAAATGAAGATCTTCATCGTGATTACAGATATATATGAAAAAGTATTTTCGAATGCCAGCCTTTCCTGTTTAATATTCAGGAAAAACGACTTCAGAAATTGCCTGCGAATCAGGGCAGGCAGAACAGGTTCATATCCAGGAAGTACAAAACCAACTTGATCGAGCTAAAAAGAAAAATCCTTGCGGATAATATTTACAAGTTACAACAATTATACTTTATTATTAACAATTTGTTATAGTTTTTTACAGTATTCTCCCTTCAATTCCCTTACAAAATTGTCATACTTGCATCCATCATAAATATTTGTGACAAAATGGACTGTCGCATATATTAATTTTATGCAATAATTTATTGTACATATTCTTCCGGAGGATTGTTTATGACAAAATTGTCGATTACTAGAGAAGATGCTCTTGAATATCACCGCCTCAAAGGAAAACCTGGAAAGATCGCTGTGACCCCCACCAAACCAATGGATACACAGCGCGATCTTGGACTTGCTTATTCTCCAGGCGTTGCATACCCGGTTCTTGAAATTGAAAAAGATCCCGATCTGGCTTACGAATATACATCCAAAGGCAACCTTGTTGCTGTCATCAGTAACGGTACAGCCATCCTGGGTCTCGGTGATCGAGGTGCCCTGGCTGGAAAGCCGGTGATGGAAGGTAAAGGTGTCTTATTCAAAAAATTTGCCGATGTAGATGTTTTTGACATTGAAGTCAACAGTCACGATCCAGATGAGATCATCAAAGTTGTTGCTGCAATAGCACCTACTTTTGGCGGCATTAACCTGGAAGATATTAAAGCCCCCGAGTGTTTTTATATCGAAGAAACCCTCAAAGGCATGCTGGATATCCCTGTCTTCCATGATGACCAGCATGGCACTGCGATCATTTCTTCTGCCGGTCTCGCGAACGCCCTCGAAATCACAGGCAAGAAACATGATGAAATCCGTATCGTTATTTCCGGCGCTGGCGCTTCTGCGATTTCATGCGCAGAACTCGCCATCCGCTGGGGAGTCCGCCGTGAAAATATCATGCTGGTTGACAGCAAAGGTGTTGTTTATAAGGGCCGGAAAGAAGGTATGAATAAATACAAAGACCTTCTGGCTGGTGATGATAAGGGACACCGGACTCTTTCGGATGCCGTTGTTGGTGCGGATGTTTTCTATGGTTTATCCGTAGCAAATGTTCTCAGCCCTGAGATGGTAAAAACAATGGCTGAACGGCCAATTATTTTTGCCATGGCGAACCCTGACCCTGAAATTAAGTATGAACTGGCTAAAGAAGCCCGTCCGGATTCGATTGTTGCCACAGGCCGCTCTGATTACCCCAACCAGGTCAACAACGTGCTGGGTTTCCCGTTCATTTTCCGAGGCGCCCTGGATGTTCGTGCCAGGACAATCAACGAAGAAATGAAATTTGCGGCTTCCAAGGCGCTTTATAACCTCGCAAAAGAGGATGTTCCGGATTCAGTTTTGCGGGCTTATGGCACCGACAGCATGAAATTCGGAATTGATTACATCATTCCAAAACCATTGGATCCCCGTGTTCTGCTTTGGGAGGCACCCGCTGTCGCGCAGGCAGCCATGGAAACAGGTGTTGCCCGCAAGAAGCTTGATATTGATGAATACAAGGAAAAACTTGCCTACCGGCTTGGCAAGGGTGAACAGGTTCGTTACTTCATTATGAACAAGGCGCGTGCCACAAAAGGCAAGAAACGCGTGGTGTTTGGAGAAGGCGAAGAAACCAAGATCATACGCGCAGCATTCCAGGTTCAGGATGAAGCAATTGCCACCCCCATCCTGCTCGGGAATTCTGATGTAATCAAAGAAAAGATAAAATTGCTCGGTTTGGATTTCAAACCTAAAGTGATCGATCCAAGACATTTCGAAGATACTGAAAAATACGCAGAGTCCTACTACAAATTACGCCAGCGAAAAGGCGTTGGGATCACAGATGCTCATAAATTTATTCTTGAGCCGAATATCCTGGGCTCAATGCTGGTGAAATTGGGTGATGCAGAAGCTTTTGTCTCCGGCCTCACATATGACTATCCGGAAGTGATCCGTCCTGCCCTCCAAATCCACCACACAGCCAAGGGTGTTTCCAAAGCTGCCGGTGTATACATCATGATCGTCGGAGATAAGACCTATTTCTTCACCGACCCGACTGTTAATATTGACCCGAGTGCCGAAGATCTCTCCGAAATTGCCTGTCTTGCAGCAGCTTTTGCCCGCAAAATGGAAGTTGAACCGCGGGTTGCCTTCCTCTCTTTCTCCAACTTTGGTTCAACCCCTCATCCGCTTTCTGAAAAGATCCGCAAAGCTGTTGAATTGACCAAAAAAGTAGCAGATTTCGCTGTTGAAGGTGAGATGCAGGCGGATACCGCTGTGGTTTCTGAGATCATGGAAGAACGTTATCCTTTCAGCAGTGTCAAGGATGCCAACGTCCTGGTCTTCCCTTCACTTGAATCAGCCAATATTGCATACAAGCTGCTTGCCCGCCTGGGGAATGCAAAAGCGATCGGACCGATCCTCCTGGGCATGGGCGCCCCCGTCCATGTCATACAAACCGGCGATGAAGTGAACGATATCGTCGAGATCGCAGCTGTTGCAGTGATGGACGCAGCGAACAGGCACAAATAATTAAATAATTCCGAAAATGGAGCCAGGCAAAACCTGGCTCTTTTTTTATTTATGCTAAAATTACCTTATGGATAAATATCCCGTTCCCCATCCTGTGAGAGAAAGTTATATTAAACATAAGCAGCAATTGCTGCGGCAGATCATTTTACCCATGATCCTGGTGACGATCATCGGCCTTTCAGTTGTGATCCTGTCCTGCTTTGCGATCACGGGCGAGGCTTCAGACCTCAGCCTGTGGGCAGATATATCAATGATCTGGTTGATCATTCCTATGATGATATTATTTCTCCTGCTGATCGGGTTGATGGCCGGTCTAGTCTATGGAACAGGTAAATTATTGAAGGTCACTCCCCGTTATACAGGTATTGCACAGGAATACGTACTTTGGTTTTATGCCGAAGTCGCAATTTATACTCAAAAAATCATCAAACCCATTCTATCGATCAAAACCTGGGTGGATCTGATAGCGAAACGAAAGGATTAAAACATGTCAGACAAAAAAGAAATTCAAACCGTAAAAAATTCACCGAGCCGGGCCATTATTATCGGGGCTCTGTTTGGCTCAGG
>CAZBRI010000324.1:0-4224 GCA_964494055.1 uncultured Anaerolinea sp. | reverse complement strand
CTACACGGCTCTGAACACTCTTTCCCTACACGACGCTCTTCCGATCTGGGTAGTAGTTGCCGGAACATTGACGAGTGCACAAACGATAAGGATTGAGCCGCCGTTGGTTATCTCTTATCCAGAAATAGATGAAGGTTTAAACAGATTATCCGATTCTGTTGCTGAAGTTGCCAAAACGATCTAATATATATTGCTGCACGATTGAATTCTTTTTCGCCAAAAGAATATCATTAGCATAAGCTGTCAGTCGAAAAATAGTTTTGAGGAGAACAGTCAATGGGTGAATTTGCTGTTGAAATGCGTGATGTTGTAAAAACCTTCCAGACACCGGAAGGTGGCTCTGTTAACGCGGTGGATCACGTTGACATGAAGATTAAAAATGGTGAGTTTTTCTCATTGCTGGGTTCTTCTGGCTGCGGGAAAACGACTTCTCTGCGCATGATGGCAGGGTTTGAATGGCCGACTGAAGGTGAAGTATATATCGAAGGCCAGGCCCAGGGTCATAAACCTCCATTTCAACGGCCGGTGAACACTGTCTTTCAAAGTTATGCCCTTTTTCAGCATATGTCAGTTTTTCAAAATGTGGCATTTGGCTTGGAAATGGAAAAAGTTCCTCAAAAAGAAATTAATTCCCGGGTGGGAAAAGCCCTTGAAATGGTCAAATTGACCGGTATGGATAGACGTGCCCCAAAGCAGTTATCCGGCGGTCAGCAGCAGCGCGTTGCCCTGGCTCGCGCGTTGGTCAAATTGCCATCTGTTTTACTTCTCGATGAACCCCTGGGAGCACTTGATCTCAAACTGCGCAAGGAAATGCAGCTTGAACTCAAAACCCTGCAGCGTGAAGTGGGTATCACTTTTGTGTTCGTTACCCACGATCAGGAAGAAGCTCTTACCATGTCAGATCGAATTGCTGTGATGAGTCATGGGAAAGTTTTGCAGGTTGGCGCACCGGTTGAAATTTATGAACGGCCCAATTGTAAATTTGTTGCTGATTTCATTGGTGATTCTAATTTCCTCGAAGGTGAAGTGCGGCAATTTGAAGAAGGTAAGGTTGTTACCTTTATACCTAAACTCGGCATTGAAATTCACGGCATGAGTCAATCGAAATTTAATCCTGGTGATCCGATTGTGATTTCAATTCGTCCCGAAAAGATCAGGTTGTCTGCTGACCCTGCCCTGACGCAAAATTGTTTCCAGGTGAAGGTCACAAATTCGGCATATATAGGATCTGACACCCGGCTGGTGGTGCAGGCTAATGGTGTGAATATCAAAGTCTGGGAGCAAAATCACATCTCCACGCTTGATCCCCGAGCATACCATCAAAACGAACAATCAGCTTATTTATCAATTTTCCCCGAAAATGCACTTGTACTGCCTGCGGAATAGGGGGATGCCATGTTAAGAAAATTGAGAGAAAACAAGTCATTGCAGGGTGTTTTACTGGTTGCACCAACTTTGGTTTTCATGGTTGGGCTCCTGATTATTCCTTTGATACTCACAACTATCATCAGCTTTGGAAAACGTTCTTCTGATGGCAATGTAATATATACTTTTACACTGGATAATTACGCCAGGTTAATCGGTTTTTCAACGAGTTGTGATAATGGTGCTGCCGCCTGTTTTGATCCGCTTTATGCAAATATCCTTTGGCGTTCATTATCTCTCGCGCTTGAAACAACTATCCTTGTAATATTACTTGCCTATCCGCTCTCATATTTTATAGCACGTGCATCAGCCAAACGTCGAAACACATTCTTATTTATGGTGCTCGTGCCGCTCTGGACAAATTTTGTTATCCGCGTTTATGCCTGGATGATGATATTGAGAACACAGGGTGTGATCAATAATATCCTGGGAGCAATTGCCGGACTGCTGCATCTTCAATTTACTCCTTTGGAAATGTTGTATACACCCGGAGCAGTACTGGTTGGAATGGTCTATGAATTTTTACCTTTCATGATTCTGCCAATCTACACTTCTCTAGAAAAAATTGATAATTCATTATATGAAGCCGCTGCTGATCTGGGCGCAAATTCAATCCGAACCTTTTTCAAGGTAACTCTGCCATTGTCAATGCCAGGGGTTGTTGCGGGAACTATTCTGGTGTTTATCCCGGTCATGGGCACCTTTATAGTTTCTGATATTCTTGGCGGCAGGCAGGTCATCCTGGTCGGAAACCTGATTCAGCGCCAATTCCTGGATGCCCGGGATCCTACATTCGGCAGTGCAGCCTCCCTGGTACTCATGGTGATGACACTCGTTGTAACATTCTTCTACACCCGCAAATTCGGATTTGGACAGGAGATCATTGTCGCATGAACCCCACACGGCGTGCTCCCATGGTTTTACTGATGACCATTCTGGTGTACTTTTTCCTGTATGCACCGATATTTGTTTTGATCACTTACTCTTTTAATTCATCCCGGACAAATGTTGTTTTTGAAGGCTTCATTACACAATTTGGTCCAACTCAAATGGTGGATGGAAATGTCGTGCAAAGTCCTTGCGGTCCTTTTCACTGGTTCTGTGAATTGGGCAAAAACAAGGATGTGATGAATGCTGCCAAAAACACACTGACGATTGCCTTCATTTCCACCCTGAGCGCTACTGTCATTGGCACCATGGCCGCTCTTGCACTTCAAAGATATGATTTCAAGCTGAAAAGCTTTTCTGAACTGGCTTTGTACATCCCGATCGTCATACCAGAAATTGTGATGGGTATCGGGATATTAACACTTTTCAGTCAACTATTTAATTTTCTTAACTCATCTCTTAATCTGGCAGGCAATGCCAGGCTTGCGCTTGGTCTTGGTACTGTCATAGTTTCACATATCACTTTCAGTGTACCTTTTGTCACCCTGGTCGTCAGGGCCAGGCTCCAGGGTTTTGACCAATCCTTTGAAGAAGCCGCCATGGACCTCGGGGCTAATGAAATGATAACTTTTTGGCGTGTAACTTTGCCCATGCTTCTGCCCGGTGTTCTATCCGGGGCGTTGATGGCATTTACATTGTCGCTGGATGATTTTGTGATTACTTTTTTTACGAATGGACCCGGATCAACGACCCTTCCGATTTATGTTTATGGTTTGCTCAGAAAGATTATTACCCCGCAGGTGAATGCACTTTCAACTGTTTGGATCCTGGTTGTTTTTTCAACCGTTCTGTTATTGCAATGGCTGCAAAATCGAGAAGCGAAATCCTGAGTATTTTTTAAGAACCATGGTTAAAATATTAAAAAGGAGAAAAAATATGAACAGATCACATTTAATTAAAGTAATTATCGGTATTCTGGTGCTGAGCATGGTATTGACTGCCTGCGGTTCAGGTGCTGCCCAGCCGGCAGCTCCAGCTGCTTCAGACAATTCAGGGGCATCATCCGCTGAAGGAGAAGCACAGCTGACAGCCTCATCCGGTTTCGTATGCCCGGTTCCGAATCCCAAAATGGATGTCAAATCCAAAGAACTAAACTTGTTTGTTTGGACTGAATATATCCCAACTGATATGACCGAATGTTTTGAAAAAGTGTATAACATCAAAGTCAATCGTGATGAATATTCCAGTAATGAAGAAATGTACGCAAAAATTTCTGCTGGCGGAACGAATTATGACCTCGTTCAACCAACAGATTATATTGTTTCTTTGATGATCCGGCAAAAATTATTACAGCAGCTGGATCAATCAAAATTGCCGAATATGAAAAATTATGATTCTAAATATATGAATCTAGAATTTGATCCGGGTAACCTTTATACCTTGCCATACCAGGCTGGTACGGATGGAATTGTTTACAATTCTGACAAGGTAAAAAATGCCCCGACTTCCTGGCAGGATCTTTGGAAACCTGAGTACGCTGGAAAAATGGTATTCCTGGATGATTCCAGGGCGACTATTGGTCTAACATTATTGACCCTTGGATTTGATCCGAACACCAAAGATCCTGCTCAACTGGACCAGGCAAAAGCAAAATTGGCAATTCTTGTAAAAGGAATAAAGCTTTTTGACAGTGATTCCCCCAAAACAGCCCTAATTGCTGGCGATGTTGATCTTGGGATGACATGGACTGGTGAAGCATTTCTTGCCCAACAGGAAAATCCTGCAATAAAATATGTATTTCCCACTGAAGGGGTCATGCTATGGCAGGACAACTGGGCGATCCCGGCTGGTGCTTCAAACCTGGAAGATCGGAAGAGCACACGTCTGAACTCCAGTCACCTGAAGCTATCT
>CAZBRI010000323.1:0-4226 GCA_964494055.1 uncultured Anaerolinea sp. | reverse complement strand
GATAGCTTCAGGTGACTGGAGTTCAGACGTGTGCTCTTCCGATCTGGTGCAGTTTGCCCGGCGATGAACCCGACAACCGGTTTTGTCATTTTTGTGGCAATAAATTCTGCGGCTTTTTCTTCATCAGAACCGCCGATCTCGCCGATCATGACGACTTTATCAGTATGGGGGTCATCTTCAAACATCTGCAGAATATCAATATGATTTGTGCCATTAACAGGATCTCCACCAATACCTACCGTGGTTGATGATCCCATTCCAACCTGTTTCAATGCATACAAAACTTCGTAGGTTAAAGTTCCAGACCGTGAAACGATGCCGATATTGCCGGGAATCGCAATGTCTCCGGGGATGATGCCGACTTTTGCTTCCCCCGGCGTGAGTAAACCGGGGCAGTTAGGACCAAGCAGCCGGACACCTTTTTGATCGATATAATTACGAACGCGCATCATATCACTTACAGGTATGCCTTCCGTGATGCAGACAATAAAGGGGATTCCCGCATCAGCAGCTTCAAAAATAGAATCAGCTGCAAACCTGGCTGGAACAAAAATGATGCTGGTATTAGCATCTGTTGCTTCTACTGCCATTTTTACAGAGTCAAAAACAGGAATTTTTTGATCTACCCACTCGCCGCCTTTGCCTGGAGTAACACCTGCAACAATATTCGTTCCATAAGCAGCCATTTGTCGTGTATGAAAAATTCCTTCACTGCCGGTAATCCCTTGAACAAGAAGCCGGGTTGATTTATTGACTAATATACTCATTATTTTGCTCCATTAGCTGCAGCTACTGCTTTTTGTGCCGCGTCTGCAAGGGTTTCAGCAGTGATCATATTCGCATTCATCAATAAAGCCCGGCCTTCTTTAGCGTTTGTTCCAACAAGACGAACGACCATGGGGACTTTCGGTTTAACTTCAGCGATGGCTGTCAGAATGCCCTTTGCAACTTCATCACAGCGGGTAATACCGCCAAAAATATTGAACAATATTGCTTTTACATTGGGATCACTCAATATGATGCGCATTGACGCTGCAACTTTGTCAGCGCCTGCACCGCCGCCGATATCAAGGAAATTTGCAGGATCCCCGCCGAATAATTTCAATATATCCATGGAAGCCATTGCCAGACCGGCACCATTGACCATGCAGCCAATATCGCCGTCTAATTTAATAAAAGTTAAACCGTATTTTCTTGCTTCAACTTCTGATGGGGCATCTTCATCGGTGTCCCGCATTTCTGATAATTCAGGATGCCTGAAGAGAGCGTTATCATCGATCAACATTTTGCCGTCAAGCGCTGTCAGCTTTTTGTCTTTTCCAATCACCAGCGGGTTGATCTCAGCCAGGGTTGCGTCATTATCGTTATACACCTGCCAGAGAGCTTTCAAAATGTCACCGAATGATTTCCAGCATTCTCTTGGCAGGTCAATCCCGGCAGCGATATCCCTTGTTTGATAATCCTTGATTCCGAGCAGGGGATTGACGTGAACTTTGATGATTTTTTCGGGATTCGTTTTTGCAACTTCTTCAATCTCAACACCACCAGCCGCAGAAGCCATAATAACGGGTTTTTTTGCTGCCCTGTCATTGGTGATACCAAGATAAATTTCCTGTTCGATCGAAGCAGCCTCATCAACGAGGACTTTACGGACAGGCAGACCTTTTATCTCCATTGAGAGTATCTGAGTTGCAAATAATTCAGCTTCTGCTGCATCTTTTGCAACTTTAATACCGCCAGCTTTTCCGCGTCCACCAACTAGAACCTGTGACTTGATGACGACTCTGCCGCCAAGTTCTTCGGCTATATGACGGGCTTCACTGGCTGTTGAAGCGACTCTCCCTTTTGGGATCGGAATCCCATAACGTGAAAATATTTGTTTCGATTGGTATTCATGAAGTTTCATGCGGGTTGACTCCCGGTCTAGGTTTTTGTATTTCTGTTTTTGGCAAAAGAATTATACCATTCACAACATAAAAATAACCCGGCAGTACATATCGCCGGGTTATTTTTATTGATCATTATTTCAGCGGAACATTAAATCTCATGATTCTGTTATTCGCAGAATCCGTAACCCATATATTTCCTTTACTGTCTGAGGCTATTCCGCTTGGCAGCCCAAAGGAGGCATTGTCGATTCCGTATTGACCCCAAAGCTGCAAAAAGGCACCATCATTATTAAATTCAATGATTCTGAAGCCTTCCGGATCTGTAATAAACACTTTACCATCCGGCCTCACGACTAAGAACGGTTTGTTATCAAGAGACTGGCTGAGCCAGCCGGACACTGGCCATTCTTTTGATGATGAATAATTAATACCGTCAACACTTTCTAGAACCTGGATTCGTTGATTCCATGTGTCTGTTACATAAACTCTGCCCCTCACATCGATCTTAACATCAACAGGTTCGCTGAATTGGCCAGGATCGAATCCTTCACTGCCAAATTGGGATAATATTGCACCATTTTGATCAAAAATAACGATGCGTTTATTACCGGTATCAGCTACGAAAATATTGCCGCGAGAATCAATTGCTATCCCGCGTGGACCATATAGGGCACCAGGGGTATCAGCAGTGCCAAAAATCCCCCACATTTTTATTGGTGTGCCATCTGCAGAAAATTTTTCAATACGATGGTTCCAGGTATCACTCACATAAACACTGCCATCCTGACCGACCGCAATGCCCCAGGGTTCATTGAATGTTCCAATCGGGGCGTTTCCGGCTGCCTGGTCTGCAAATGAACCCCAGACTTTGATCACATTCCCGTCAGCTGATAAATGTTGAATACGGTTATTCCTCGAATCGGCCACGTAAATGGTGCCATCCGGCGCAAAGGCCATACCTCGAGGCGCATTAAATTGTCCTGGTTCTGTTCCGGCAGACCCAAATACGAGGTCTGCAGATAGATTAATCTGACCATTTGCGTATGGATCAACTTTTGGTTTGGGTTCTGTTTTTATTCCGTAATTCCATACTTTATCTGCCACATCTTTCCGCACATAAAGCCGCATTTTATCTGAAGGATCCCATGTATTCTCGTTTATTCCTACACTGTTTGTTGCAACTCCATACGCAGTGTAATCACGATTCAGCCAGATATCAAACATGGCAGACCGCATTTGCGGATTTCCGAGTGCACCGCATAATCGTGAAAAATCGTAACTTTTCAATAATTTGAAAACACTCAATACGCCTGTGCACGGGTAAGTATCATCAAATGGTAGTGAAGCATCAGGTCTATTGCTGATCAAATTAAAATAGTCCTGATTTGGCCATACCATTCGAATATAGTCGAATCTGTAAAAATTATCACTGACGATTGGTTCAATTTTTGCGAAATTATTATCTCCAACAATAATCGCAGGTACATCTCTCAGAGACCTGTCTGGCTGTGCACCATAAAATCTTGCATTCGGATATTCACGCATATACCAGGACATTGGCCAGGAAGTATCATCATCATAAGCAATTACGATATCCTTACCGCCGACTGTCTTCTCTGATAGATCATTTACCTGTGCCAGAACATCCTTTACTCCGCTGTAACTGTGAGCGTAAACAAGATATTCCTGTGCACTGTTGAATTTGATGTAATTCGCGCGGATGGCAGCCCTGATGGTTAATACTGCGAGTAAACCAAATACAACCAGGGCATTCAAATAAAGAACCTGTTTGTAATTCCAATCCTTCAGCTGAAAAAATAGACCGGTTAGGCTTGCTAAAGCACCAGCAGCAGCAAAAATAAAACTGGTTGTAGCCTGTAATTGGGCCAACTCTTTCCCCTCAAAAGGACCTGGGCTGCCCAATAGTGAAATGAATATTGCAGAAATAGCGAGAGTGAAAACCAATAACAGTGATAGAACGATCCATGGTCTTCTTTGACTTAATTGCTGCCAATTTATTTTTTCCATTAGCTGCCCGATTCCCCAGCCGCCCCAGAGTACCATGGGGAGTGCCATATGAAAAGTCAGCCACGGCATTTTTTCGCCTGCAAAAGTAAAGGCAATGATGCTGGTGATCGTCCAGAACCCCAATAAACTGACCAGGTTAGTTCGTGTTTCATCAATTGCTTTATCTTGTTCTGTCGTTAATTGTTTCTGCTCTGAATTTTTTCTTATACTAAAGTAAGCCGCCAGGATAGATGCCAGTGCGGGTAAGAATTCGTAAATTGGGATGGTAATAAAAATGTAGTAATACCAGGGTTGAGAGCCGCGCTGTAC
>CAZBRI010000322.1:0-4232 GCA_964494055.1 uncultured Anaerolinea sp. | reverse complement strand
CAATCTGTCGCCAGACCATTTCCAACACAAAGGCGACCATAACCACAAAGCTCAATGTGCGTTATCGCAGGCCTAAACACTGAAAGTAACTCACCTGAGCCAGAGTCGCTGAATGAATAATTTCCTGAAAACGTGCGCGGATTTCCACATCCGTAGTTGCCGCGATCGGATGGCTGACACGATTTTTCTGTATCGCATGCGTGTGGCGAACACAGCTGTTTTTTCGGGGTTCTTTTTCTTAGCTCATCCTGGCCAATCTACCCGAACTCGACCATCATGTTTATTCTTGACAGATTGTCAAAATGCTTGGCTAGTAACTGATGCACTAAGTGGTAATGTCAAATCAAACAGCCCGTCTTCTATTAAGACGTGCTGTTTGAAAAAATTAACTGTGATTTTCTAACCGAATGAAATGCCGAGATCTTTGGCAGTCAGCACGATGTCAGAGTCCATTGGGACCATCTTCATCTTGCCCATGGCTTCTTCAATCGGGACATACTTGACATTCGGCGGTTCAAGGGCGATCATAACGCCGGATTGTCCTTCCTCGAGTGCCCGAACAGCAGCAGCGCCAAAGCGCAGGGCTGTCAGGCGGTCAAAAGAGGTCGGCGACCCGCCCCGGAGCAGGTGTCCAAGGACCACCACGCGGGTTTCTTTCTCGGTAATGGCATGGATTTCTGCTGCAACTTTCTCACCCATACCGCCGAGACGCTCAGCCTTGCCGGCTTCATGTTCGACAACCGATACACCGCCGCCGATCGGGGTGGCACCTTCCGCCACGACAACGATCGTAAATTTTGCCCCCCGTGCTTCACGTTCCCGGATCTTATCCGCGATTTTGTGAATGTCATATGGATGTTCCGGGATTAAGATGACATCAGCGGACCCGGCAACCCCGGAGTGAAGCGCGATCCAGCCGGCGTAGCGGCCCATTACTTCCACCACCATCACGCGGCCGTGCGAGGCAGCTGTTGAATGCAGCCGGTCTAGTGCTTCAGTGGCAAATCCGACTGCGGTATCAAAACCGAAAGTGACATCGGTTTTATCCAGGTCGTTATCGATCGTTTTTGGGACAGATATTAACCGCATTCCTTTATGGGATAACACATTGGCAATGGCCAGCGATCCATCTCCGCCGACTGTGATCAGTGCATCAATATGATGCAGGCGGAAAGCACGTACGATCTCATCTGACCGGTCAACTTCTTCAACCGTCCCGTCTGCCAGGGTAATCGGATATTTCAGCGGGCTGTTGCGGTTGCTGGTTCCCAGGATGGTCCCGCCCAGGTGAGTGATACCGCTTACCCTGCTGCGAGTCAAAGGAATCAAGCCGCCTTCCGGGTATTCCTCGGGGGAAAGCAGTCCATGAAAGCCATCCCGCACACCGTAAACTTCCCAGCCGCGCTTGGTTGCAGAAAGTGTGGCAGCCCTGATCACCGCATTCAAACCGGGGGCATCACCGCCGCCAGTGCTGATCGCTATTTTCTTGATGATGTTACCTTGATTTGGTTCCATTGATAATTTCTCCGAACGATTGATTTTTTCAAATATATCCTGGCTGAAACCTTTTTTGTTGGGATTCTAAATGGGTTGTTTTCACGGACCCCAAAAAGGTGACACAGAACTTGAAATTTCACATTTAACTTTATAACAGTGTTTTTGGACACTGTTGACAGTGAAAAAACGGCAATAAGATTTTTTCCCTTTGCTCTGCAAAGGGTCCGGATTCGCTATTATTTTTTAATAAGCGGATATTAGGTAAGATTATATTACTAAATTCAGCCAATTTATGAGAAAAACCCCTTCCTTTCTTTTTTATCATGTAAAATGAAGAAAGCGGATGCTGAAGGAAGTTGACTTGTTCAATAATTTTTGTGAAGCCGATTGAATTTAGCCGGTGAAGTTGACGCTTCCGGGGCTATGTGGTATTATCCATCCGCTAAAAAACCAGCATAATATGGCTGGTTCGGTGTTATTCGTTAAAAGGAGACGCATATAACAGAACAAGAGTTTAGAGTAAATGAGGCCATCCGAGTTACGGAAGTGCGCCTGATCGGCCCGACGGGTGATAATGTTGGTGTTGTGCCCATTCGACAGGCCCTTCAAATTGCCCGCGATGCTGATATGGACCTGGTGGAAGTATCACCCAATGCTGCGCCGCCTGTTTGTCGTGTGCTCGATTTTGGAAAGTTCCTTTTCGAACGCGAGAAAAAAGAACGCGAAGCTAAAAAAGCCCAGGTGAAGATCGAAGTCAAAGAAATTCGCCTTCGGCCAAAAACCAATGAAGCTCATCGCGGTTTCAAAGTTGATGATGCAAGAAGATGGTTGAATCAAGGTCACAAAGTACGTGTGACGATCAAGTTCCGCGGTCGTGAAATGGATTATCCTGAAATTGCTCTTGAGGATCTCCGCGAAATTGCCCAATCATTGGCTGATGTCAGTATTATTGAACAATCCCCAATGATGGAAGGCCGAACCATGCTTGTAGTCCTCGGCCCGGCAAAGGCCAAGCCCGTCAAAGAAGGAAAACCCGAGTAAACGGGTTGTTCTGCCAAATAATAGTACGTCTCCATACTATAGTGATATCCCGTGGGAGATCGACCTGCCCGCGGTTAATTTGTCTGAAAGGAGTAAGCTGCTGTGCCCCAAAAACCGAGATCTGGTAAGTTCAAGCTCAAAACGCACAAGGCAACGTCGAAACGCTTTCGCCTGACTGCTGGCGGTTTATTGGTTCGTACGAAAGGTGGTAAGAGCCATTTACGCCGCCACACTTCAAAACGAACCAAAGCGCAATTCCTCGAGATGGTACCCGTCAATGGACGCGGTATTATCAAGCGCATCCGTCGTTTAGTACCTAATATCAAGTAGGTAATCGTATCCGTTTTTTCTAATTTGCGGCTACCGGGTGTATGCAACTGGTTTGATGGTTCTCTCGACGTGAATTCCATCGCCGACGCCCGGAGGTTTGCAGGAGGTTTTGACCCATGCGTGTAAAAGGTGGTCCGCAAGGACATCTACGGCACAAGAAAGTTTTCAAGTTTACAGAAGGACAACGCGGTTCACGCCATTTTCTGTTTAAGCGTGCTAGCGAAGCCATGCTTAAGAGCATGTGGTACGCCACACGCGATCGGCGTGTCCGCAAACGAGATCTGCGCAAGCTGTGGATCGCTCGTATCAATGCCGCTGCCCGGTTGAATGGTATGACCTACAGCCGCCTGGTTGCTGCCATGAAGAAAGCCAATATCATGCTCAACCGCAAGATGCTGGCTGACCTTGCAGTGCGCGACCCGCAGGCATTCGCCGCAGTTGTGGCGCAGGCCAATAAGTAACAAAAAAATGTAAAAACAAAAGGACGGCCTTGCGCCGTCCTTTTTGATTCTTGAAATTAAATTTTGCCAATGCGAATTCACTGCCAGGTTTTAATCCTGTTTAATTTATTCCGAATTGTTAGTCCTCCGCGGGCTTTTTGCCTCGATCGTAAAAGCAGTCTCCAACGCCTGGTGTATCGATTGCACTTCAATTATCTGAATATTATTCGGCCAGGGTTCGGCTTTTTTCAGTCGTTTGGGCACAATGGCAGTTTTGAATCCGAGTTTCTGTGCCTCCCGCAAACGCACAGGCATCTGACCCGGCAAACGCAGTTCGCCCGCCAGCCCAATTTCGCCGATCAATACGGCATCTGCCCGCACCGAGACATCTCTCATCGATGAGGCAATGGCAGCCGCAATCGCGAGATCCGCCGCAGGCTCATCGATTTTCATCCCGCCGACGACATTGACGAATATATCCTGCTCTCCCAGCTTGACCCCCACCCGCCGGGTCAGCACGGCGGCCAGCATCAGCAGCCGGTTGTAATCCACCCCGTTGGGGGTGCGCCGGGCATTGCCGAATTGTGCAGCAGAGGTCAGCCCCTGTACTTCGACCAGCAGCGGGCGCGTTCCCTCCATGGTCACAGCGATCGCAGAGCCGGGGGCGTTGATCATTCTTTCGGCGAGAAACGCTTCAGAAGGGTTGGTAACCTCCATCAGCCCGCGCTCACGCATTTCAAAAACTCCCACCTCAGCTGTGGCACCAAAACGGTTTTTAACAGAACGCAGCAGCCGGTAAGCCTGGAACCGGTCACCTTCGAGATAAAGCACTCGATCAACGATATGCCCAGGAACCCGCGGTCCCGCGATCACCCCTGCCTTGGTGACATGCCCCATCACGAAAACGGTGACCCCGCTGGACTT
>CAZBRI010000321.1:0-4242 GCA_964494055.1 uncultured Anaerolinea sp. | reverse complement strand
CCCGCAAGGGGGAATTTGCGTTAATCCTTCCATTTCTTTTGCGAAAGGACTTCTTCAACTATCACCTTATCGGCGATCAATTCATAAAAACGAGGGTTACCGCGTTCATATTTTTGAAAAAATGCCCAGGCAACTGCATCTACAGCTTGCAATTCTTTACGTGTAAAGGAATCCTGCTGGCGAATAATTACCATTTGGGTGGTTAAATCGACCAAGCTTTCACGTATTTGTTTTTCAAGTAAGTATACAAGTGCATCGTTGGTATATCTCTTGTCCAGGAAAATATCAATACATGGAAACCGCTCAACCACATGATGGATAGTGCGTGTCACTGCCTGTCTGTAAATCGCTTCCGAGTCTGTTGGAGCAAGAGTTATCGCACTTTGATCTACTATTACCGACACAATGCTGACATCTTGTGAAGCAATAGTCGAGAGAAGGCGGGTGTTAAATTTTTCAGAAGACCTGGCTGCCTTCAATTCACCACAGGAAATACTTCGGCCGAGTTTTTTTAATGCTCGTCGAACAGGTAGCTCTAGATCACGCGGTTGCACTGCAGTCAATACGGCTATTACGAGAAAGTGAGTACCATTGGAAGCACCAACAGTTCCTGACTCATCCAAAAAGGCGTAAAGTGTCTCTGGCCTCATTAGCTGATCACCAGCCATGTGATTAGTTCGAATTCTGTTTTCTCGGTGACCTGTTTGCTCTGCGGCAGCAGCAAACCTTCGCGTCCGGAGGTTAGGCTGCCCAGGCTTCGCTTGCGGAATGAGGCTTCGATCGAGCTAACTGCTTTCTTAAGCAGTTCGTCGTAAAAGGTCATATCACTGCCGTTGCTTGTTTGTTCGTTGAACACCCGGCACAGGTCTTCGAAGGCACTGAATTTCCCCACGCACAAAGCCTGGTAAATATCCAGGATCTGTTTGGGGTGCGTAAAGCCAAATCGAACCACACCGTCATTCTGAATGTACACCAGGAAGTGCGGCTGCAGCGGGTTCACAACTTCAGTGCCGCTTGTTTCTCCTTTTTGTTTCAAACAAAAGATCACCCCCGGCCTTATCACCGGATGTTCCGGGTCTAACGGTACGATCGCATACAATCCCAGCGGGGCATCCTTCAATTTTTGCCGGTTTGCCTCTATGTACCGGCTCAATTCCGAGCGGAAATCATCCAGTGTGAAGTCAGTCAGCGAGATGGACTCGTTGAAATCTTCCAGGTCCAGAACTTCCTCCCGCAGGCGTTTAAGCTGCCGGTCGCGGTATTTCAGGTCATCCGTGATCAGGTCTTCTATTTCTTCATTGTTGAGAAGGTTGTCATCCGCTGTCGCAGATAGATCTACGAGTGCCATTCGTGCTTCCACGCGCGTTTTGAGCGTGATGTATTTATCCAGGTCTTTGGTCGGCCAGAAATTGACCAGCTGTATGGTTTTATTGATGCTACCGATTCGGTCAATACGCCCGAACCTCTGGATCACCCGTACCGGATTCCAGTGAATATCGTAATTCACCAGGTAGTCGCAGTCCTGCAGGTTCTGCCCTTCCGAGATGCAGTCGGTGGCGATCAGCAGGTCAATTTCAGCATCTTTCGGCATGCTCGGCATCTTGTCACGCTGCTTTGAACGGGGTGAAAAGTTGGTCAAAATTTGATTGAATTCATTTTTTCCATAGGTTGTTTTGTTCTCAACTGCGCCGCCGGAGACCAGTGCAGAATGTATCCCCAGGTCTTCTCTTGCCCAATCATTAAGGGCCTCGTACAAATAGGCTGCTGTATCAGCAAAGGCTGTAAATATTAATACTTTTTTATTTGCCTGTCCTGCCCCATTGATAGTCGGATGGCTGACCTTGGTCATGATCAGGTTTCGCAGGTCAGCCAGCTTCGCATCGCGTTCGCGGGTGATCTCACGCGCAGAAAGCTCAAGAGTATGGATCTGATCCCGGTCGCTGCGCAGATCGTTCAGCCATGCATCCAGGTCCATATGTGCCATCTTGAATTTTGCCTTGCTCACCTCAAAGGCATCCCGCAGGTCATCATCATCCTGGTCTTCCACTTTCAGATCATCCCAGTCCAGGTCCGGGTTCTGAGCCTGGTACTGCTTGAACCTTTCGATTCGAGATTTCAGGGTATCCATTTTCTGAATGGTGCGCTGCAGGGTCAATTCAAACGAGTGAACCGAACTTTCAAGCCGCTTCAGGAAGTTTACCTTCATCATGCCGATCAGGTAATTTTCACGTTTTGCTTGTGAGAACCCCGCCACCTGTTCTTTTTCGTAAAGTTTTTTATACTCGTCTTTCACATAGCGTGATGGGTTGAACAGGTACAGCTGATAGCGGTCGATCTCATCGTTCAGCCGGTCATACGACATAAACTCGCCGCGCAGATCAATTTCAGGGTAAAGGGAGATCGGTTTGTTGCGTTCAGGGAACCCGCCCAGCTTTGCCACCGTATCCGCGTAATATCGCATGATGTGTTTGCGCGAACGTGCGATGGTCACTGCATCCAGCAAACGGAATAAGGCTGCTCCCAATTTTTCAAGCAGATCCTTGGTTTTGCGTTCCTTATCGGTTTTTGACCATTCAGTAAAGGTCCGCTGAGCCGCTGCCAGGGTATCGGTCAGATTGGCGATATTCAGGCTGTTGTAAAACGCCGTGTCATTGCCTTCGGTAATAAAGGATATCTGATTGCGCAGGTCTTTCAGGCTGTTATTGACCGGTGTGGCTGACAGGAGTAAAACCTTTGTTTTTACACCGGCTTTGATGATGTCATCCATCATCCTTTCGTAACGGCTCTTCCGGATTATATTGCCATTCTCATCACGTTTGCCGGGTGTATTGTTGCGGAAATTATGGCTTTCATCCACAACCACCAGGTCATAATTATGCCAGATGAACCCATCCAGGTTCACGTCGCCCGACCTTCCGCCGTCGCGGCTGAGATCAGTGTGCGAGAGAACGGTGTAATTGAAACGGTCTTTTAGAAATGGATTTAATTCAGAGTTGTTACTCGCGTGATAAACGGTCCAGTTTTCCCGCAGCTTTTTCGGGCAGAGTACTAAAATGTTGGCACCGCGGTCCTGGTAATATTTGATCACTGCCAGCGCTTCAAAGGTTTTTCCCAATCCCACGCTGTCTGCCAGGATACATCCCCCGTGTGCATTGATCTTATTGATCGCACCCTTTACGCCGTCTTTTTGGAATTCAAATAGTGCCTGCCAGATCTGTGTATCTACGATCTGTTTTTGAATATTCGCCAGGCTGCTCTGGTTTTCGTCCTTTAGAAAATCCTCAAAAATGTGATAAAGCGTCTTAAAATAGATAAATTCGGGAGAATTATCCTGGTACAGCTGCGCCAGGTATGCCAGCACATCCGCTTTCACATCTTCAACCAATTCCTGGTTTTCCCAAAGTTCATTGAACCAGTTCTTCAGATCCCGCAGGTCTCGCCGGTCCTCCACCACCAGGTTCAATTCCACATTACGCCGCCGGCTTTCACCAATCCCCAGCCCGCCGACCGTGAAATTGGAGCTGCCCATCAGGGCATCTTCCAGCCCGTTGGCTTTCTCAATGTGATACAGCTTACCATGTAAAAACCCCGGTTTTTTTACTGATTTGATGTCTGTCTTACGTTCCAGCCAGGCTGCGCACTCTCGTGCCACCCGCCGCTGTTCGAGGCGGTTGGTCAGGTGCAGGCTGCCATCCTCAATACCATACGCCTTTTTATCTGTCTTTTCCGGGTCAAGCGATTGAATAAAACGCGGCTCCCCAAAAAGGAAGCGCAGCCGCTCGATTCCATCCAGCTTTTCTTTCAAGGCCTCATAGGCATAAATGGTGAAATACGCCGATACGATCGACAGGTTGGATCCTTCCTGAATCTTCTCACTCAGGAATTCGCCTACAGTTCCCCGATTATGATTATCTCGAATACCTGATTGTTGATGATCGTTTGGCAATAGCTTCCCTGTCAGGACCAAATTATTCTAGACACAACCCCGGACAAACCTCAATTAATTCCAGTTTCCCTCCAATTATAAACTTAAACCCCAATCCTGCCCCGCCTTTTCCACTCCCAAAAAATCCTCCGGACGTCCATCCAGGCCAATATCCGAGTGCTTATCAAACAAATCCATTACCAAGTCCTGCACTGCTCCGGCTTACACCTCTACAAAATTCAGCACTCCCAGCCCGGAAACTTTTTGCCTCCCCTAAAAAATCCCGTTTTTGGATTTTTTGGGGGAGGGCAGGGTGG
>CAZBRI010000320.1:0-4243 GCA_964494055.1 uncultured Anaerolinea sp. | reverse complement strand
CCCATACCCCGCATCTTTTTATGCTTACGTACGGAGAGACCTAAATGTTGAAAAAGATATACCGTATGAAATTTTGACCGGGCATGTATGGCCATGGTCGTATGCACAGCATGAAAATCAATTTGTTCATGTTGGCGAAACGCTTCGCAAGGCTATGAGTGAAAATCGTTTTCTCAAAATTTTTATTGCAAACGGTTATTATGACCTGGCTACCCCGTATTTTGCAACAGAATATACGATCGATCATCTTGGACTGGATAAAAGCCTGCGATCCAATATCCGGATGGGATATTACGAGGCTGGTCACATGATGTATATTCATACACCTGCGCTTGAACAATTAAAGGCGGATCTCTCTGAATTCATTGCTGATTCAAAATGATTTTTTGGCCTATTTCAACTGGTATCTGAAATAATCATTTCATCCGTGTGCAAAATACCCCAAAAATGGTTAAATATAAAATCGGGTTGGTTTTTATCCAGCCCGATTTTTATTTTAAGTCTTGAAAGACAATTATAGAAAAATGGAGGCTACTGTAAAAATTGATGCAATCACAATGATGACTGAGCAGACTATAGCAAACCATTTTTGGAACTTGTTATTAACAAAATCACCCATTAATTCATGGTCGCTTGTGAGTTTTATCAGGTAATAAAATACCAGGGGCAATGCAACAGCATTGATAATCTGTGTAACCACAGCGATCTGGAAAAGGGATACACTTGAAAATATCGCGATCAGCATTGCGGTCAGGAGTTGAATACCATATAAGATATAAAAAGTTTTGCTCTGTTTGAATGTATCATCCAGGCTGCCCGAAACACCAAAAAATTCAGCGAAAGCATAGGCAGTGGAGAGTGAAACAACCACCAGGCCCATAAAGCCGGCATTCAAGATACCGAAAGCAAACAACATACCGGCCATTTTTCCAGCAAATGGTTGTATCGCAAGGGCCGCCTGTTCTCCTGATACCAGGTTGATCTTATTTACATAAAGTGTAGCAGCTGTCGCGACGATCATAAAGAACGAGAAAAAGTCGGTCAGAAAAGCGCCCCAGTATGTTTCCAGCTGAGAAAGGCCGACTTTTCCTTTCTCAATTTTTTTGTCTGAAGCAAAACTACTGATAAAAAATTGGCCCCAGGGGGTGATCGTGGTACCAAGAACACCCATGCCGATGATCAAAAAATCCCGCATGTAACTTTGGGTAAAGTCGACGCCATGCGGAAAGATCAGGTTACTGGTTGCCAGCCCCCAATCCGGCCTGGCTTTGAAAGCCGAAAATATATAAGCCAGGAAAAACAGGCAAGCCAGCAGCATGATGTTTTGTGTGACTTTGTAATTCCCGCGTGTAATGACCACAAAAGAAACCAGGACGATCGCGATCACAGCTGGAATTGGGGAAATATTAAAGATCGCGCTGGTCGTTTTTACAGCTGAAAGTTCGGTGACAAGTGTGCCAATATTGGCGATCAGGAGTGCACCAAACATGAATAAGGCTGCTCTCACACCGTATTTCTCACGAATGAGATCCGCAAGACCGCGGCGTGTAATAATCGTGAGTCTCATCCCCATCTCCTGGGTAATAGCCAGAAGCAAAGTGATGATCGGCAGCAGGAACAGGATCGGGTAACCGAGTTTGGCACCGGCGATTGAATAAGTGGCAACCCCGCCAGCATCGTTATCAGCCATGGCAGTTATCGTCGCCGGACCAAAAACTGAAAGAAAAAGTAAAACTTTCCGCCAGATGGTGGAAAAGAATCGTTTATTATTTGAAGCAAAAATTTCTTTATTCATCATGAACCTCCCTTGATACTACCTGTAGAAACGCGGAAGACGTTTCTTCCAGGCTGTTGGAATGATCTTATCAAGGGCATCATCAGCCGTAACAATACCTTGAATAATATTTTGCTCATCGACAACCGGCACTGCCAGCAGGTCATACTTGGTGATGATCTGGGCAACTTCATCCTGATCATCCAGTGCATTTACTTTCTTTACACGATCATCCATAAAATCGCTGACCAGGGTATTTGGGTCAGCAAAAATCAGATCGGTTAATGAAAATACACCTATCAGGTGGTCCTGAGTGTCGGTGACATATACATAGATTAGTGTTTCAATATCAGAAGCTGTTTCTCTGAGCAGTTTGATCGCCTGTTCGGCACTGACATCAGGCGGTACAACAGCGTAATCAGTTGTCATAATGCCGCCGGCTGAGTCTTCAGGGAAAGTCAACAGGTGCCGGACATCATCAGCCTCTTCTTTTTCCATCAGAGAAACGAGACGCCGGCTGCGCTCTACGGGTAATTCCGCCAGCAAGTCAGCCGCTTCGTCGGGCTCCATCTCTTCCAGAACGTCTGCAGCACGTTCATCATCCATGTCTTCCAATAAGCTAGCCTGGAACTCAGTTTCAACCTGTTCCAGGGCATCTGCAACCTGCTCTACATTCATGGAATCAAGGAACTGACCTGATTCCAATTTATTTAAATCTGACAGGATTTCTGCAAGATCAGCCGGGTGCAGGTCAGCCAGACTCTCTGCCGGGACACGCAGGCGCATAAATTGGTCATGGTGAAGAAGCTCAACATTATCCCAGGATATAAAATTATCAGGAAAATTGATTCGCAAGCCCGCCGCAACAGCAGTAGCAGCATGCTCAAGGCCTAAACGCCGGAGAATTCCCATCAGACCGACATCAACATTACTGACGTAAAGGGTTCCGCTGACACGCACCAATTCCAGGTCATTAACCCGGACAACACGCGCCCCATCAGTATCAATAATCTGTTTATCCAGAACATCCCTTGAAAGATATACATCATCTTCATTCAGATCATACTCAGGAACATCCTCTATCGGGCACTTGAGAGGTATGGCTGGTGCGAATAAAGACATCGCCATATAAGAAGGCACGATATGTTTTTTGCCCTTTTTCTCAACGACCAGCGCATCGATTACAGGATGAGGAAACTCTGGTCTTTCTCGAGCTATCACATCATCAATTTTTCCAACAAAATTACCATCCAGATCTGTTACAACACGGCCCAGGATCTCACTTAAGAAAGCCATAATTACTCCTTTGCCTGGAACAAAGTTCCCGATTATTAATCCCGGAGAATTAGCCCCGGTGGGTTTAAAATGCGGCTGAACATAGTACTCAGCGATGAATAAAGATTTTAATAAATTTTGCTATTTAACAAAAAAACCGTCTGATATTTGACGATCAGGCGGTTTTCTGCAGGTTTTCAAAGACCAATCCCCGTTATTATCAGTGCCGGTTATTAGGCACTAACAAATGTTCCGGAAGGGTTTCTGGCTGCCTGAATTAAGAACAAACCATCTCGCCAATAGAGTGATAGGCTGGGCTTAGAACTATCAGAGTCCACGCAAAAACCTCCTTCCCAACTGCGTTGTAAATTTGGAATAACCAGGCGCAGCGGCAAAAATAAACCTCCCATCAAAAAGCCGGGAGGCAATTAAAATGCATCATAAAAACAAGCATCTCGCCTCCTGGTTTAGCTTTAGCACTGCGCGTCGTAGGGAAAATTATCCCAGCCACTTTGAGCAAAGCCTTAATCCGACTTCGCCTGGTCTACCCCTTTGCGTCTTTGGACGTTTCAGGGCAATGGCTTATTTACCTTGCAGCCGCCTGGCCTAACGAGGGTTTATCTTGCAATATGAATATACTCCGAGATAATGGAAACGTCAAGAATTATCGAATAGAATTGGGGAAGCTGAGATAGATATTTTATAAAGATTTTTGGATTACCCTGTTCAATTATTTTTTGAAAATTGCCCCCCCAAAAAAAAGTTCTCTACTTCAGCCCATTGATTCAAAACATGATTTATGGAGATAAGCCGTGCAAATTTTTTATTCCGAATTACACCAGCAGCACCATCCGCCCTTTGAGATTTTTGACGGTGGTGAAAAAGTACCAAATTTTGAAAGTCCAGAAAGGGCTGAAAGAATTCTTAAGGAATTAAAAAATAAAACATGGGCAGAAATAGTATCGCCTGAAGATTTTGGGCTGGAGCCCATCCAGGAAGTCCATGATCCAGGATATATAGCTTTCCTTCGAACAGCCTACGAAGAATGGATGCAGGCGGAGACTGAAACTAATTTCGTCAAAAGCGCACTTCTCCCGGCTACATTCCCAGCTGGCGGCTGGCGGCAGAATATACCAACTTCCCTCCTGAGATCGGAAGAGCGTCGTGTAGGGAAAGAGTGTTCAGAGCCGTGTA
>CAZBRI010000319.1:0-4245 GCA_964494055.1 uncultured Anaerolinea sp. | reverse complement strand
GGAAAGCGACAAGCTTGAAAGCGGCCAGTAGGGCTGGGTTCAACTGGACCTAAAGGACCCGATGATCCTTGTACGTGGTGATCGATTTATCTTAAGAAGACCTTCTCCTGGAGAAACGATCGGGGGAGGAAAGATCACCGACCCTTCACCAAAGCATCGTCACAAAAGATATGATGAAAAAAATATCCAACGGCTGCGTTCACTGGCAGATGGCAGCCCGGGAGATATTCTGTTCCAGGCTGCATTGATAAGCGGACCTGTCATACGCAAAGACTTAATATTAAAATCACATCTCGATTCTGATCTTGCCGAAGCAGCTTTACAGGAATGTTTTCAAAATAAATTATTATTGAATCTCGATCAGCCTGTACAGGATTTTTCTGCAGGAATTATTCCTGTCAGTGCAAGAGAAGACGATCTCCTGATCGCGGCTCCGCACTGGATTGAATTGGAAAAGACAATATTATCCGCCGTTTCTGCTTTCCATGTCAAATATCCTTTACGCCGCGGTATTCCACGTGAAGAACTCAAAAGCCGTTTAAAACTCAATACCCGGATATTTAATTCCGCTGCCAGGCACATCAATATTCGGGATGGCGGCTCGTGGCTGGCGTTACCCAATCATTCCATCGAATTTTCAAACAGCCAAAAAGAGTTGGTCACAAATTTGCTAAAAAAATTCAGCCTTTCTCCGTACACTCCCCCATCCATTCGTGAATGCCTGGCAGAGATTGGAGATGATATTTTTAATGCATTATTAGAAACATCTGAGTTAATCCAGGTCTCTCCAGAAATTGTATTCAAAAAAGCCGATTATGACCAATTGATTGCGGAAATTTCTTCTTTAATGACTAAAAAGGACAGATGCACGGCGGCCGAAGTCAGAGATGAACTTGGAACAAGCCGGAAATATGCACTGGCAATACTGGAACACATGGACAACCTTGGCATAACTATTCGTGATGGTGATTACCGCCGATTGAAAAACAAATAGATTTTCGTCAGGAATTTTTTTTATCAAACCGTTATACTTATACAAATAATTATCTGCGATTCCTTACTCAGCCAGAATGTAAAAAGAAGGCAGCATGAACATAGATTTTAGTAACATCAACAGCATCATTTTGATAATCCTCGCCCTGGGTGCTGGTTTTCTCTCTGCATTATGGCTGGCACTCATTTTTTGGACCTGGAGAGATATTTCAAGCAGAACTCGAAGCGTTTTTACCCAGGTTCTCGCAGTGCTGGTAGTCACTGTATTATATGTTCCAGGTATTCTTGTTTACATGATCCTGCGGCCTGCTCATACCATTGAAGAAGATTATCAAATGAGCCTGGAAGAAGAAGCCCTGATGGTTTCTATTGAGAATCAAGCTGTTTGCCCGGGATGTGAAAGGCATGTACGTGAAGACTGGCAAATTTGCCCAGTTTGCCATACAAAACTGAAGAAAAGTTGTCAAAACTGCCTGAAATTGCTTGAATTAACCTGGGAGGTCTGCCCATTCTGCGCGGCACCTTCACCCGTATCGGATATAGCAAAAAATAATGAGAATATAGCAGTCACACAAGAATTAACCCCAGAAGCTGAAAAAGAAATTCTTGAAACGATTGAACTTAAAGACGAAAAAGCTGAAGAAGAACCAATCATATACTTTGAAAATATCGATGATCTTGATGAGTTAAGCGGGTATCAAAAATTTAAGGTGATCGAAAAAATAGAGAAAGAACAAGATTCTGAAGAAGAACCAAAATAATTGCATCTTCGAGATTGATTAACTCAAAAATAAAAATATATCAAAAGGATTTAAAAATGAAAATTACCAGGATCAGCCTTTTTCCATTATCCATGCCATTGATCTCACACTTCGAAACATCGTTCGGCCGCACATATGACCGTGAATGTGTACTTGTAAAACTTGAAGCAGACTGCTTGACCGGATGGGGTGAGTGCGCCGCAGACCGTGATCCCGGTTATTCCTATGAAACCACCGGAACCGTCCTGCATATCTTAAAAGATTTTGTTCTGCCGCTGTTAATTGGAGAAGAAATAAAAGGCCCGGCAGAATACCAGGAAATTGTCAGTCAGATCCGCGGACATCACCTCGCCAAAGCAGGGGTTGAAATGGCCATGTGGGATTTGATTGGAAAGCGTGATGGGAAATCCCTGAAAGAGATGATTGGCGGGATAAAAGAAAAAGTGGACGTCGGTGTGTCAGTCGGTCTGCAGGATACAACACCTGAGCTGGTAAAAGCCGTGGACGGCTATGTTGCAAAAGGGTACAGGCGGATCAAACTAAAAATCAAACCCGGCAGAGATGTCAGCGAGGCTGAAGCGGTTCGAAAAGCATATCCTGCAATCAAACTGCAAGTGGATGCAAATTCAGCCTACAGTCTTGAATCCTGCCATGTCTTAAAACCTCTCGACAGCCTTAATCTGCTCCTGATTGAGCAGCCTTTGTTTGAGGATGATATTTGGGATCACAGGTTGTTTCAAAAACAGATCAAGACACCGATCTGCCTGGATGAAAGCATCATTTCGCCCAGGCATGCAAGGTATGCAATTGAAATGGAAGCCTGCAAAATCGTAAACATCAAACCCGGCCGGGTGGGAGGATTAAGCCAGGCTGTTTTAATCCATGATATGTGCCAGAAAGCCGGCCTGCCTGTCTGGTGCGGCGGCATGCTGGAAACAGGCATCGGACGGGCATCCAACCTTTCGATATCCTCATTACCCGGATTCAGCCTGCCAGGGGACATATCGGCATCTGACCGGTACTACGAACGGGATGTCACATATGAAAGATTCACATTAAACAGTGACAGCACCATCGATGTTCCCAACGGCCCCGGATTGGGCGTGACAGTCGATGAAAAAGCGGTGAGAGATTTTTCGATCGGTAAGATCATCGTCGAGTAATTTTATTTTTTTTGGTTTCACAATTAAAACAATGGCGATATTTGATTTATCCTTACCCATTCACCCTGGGATGACTGTCTGGCCGGGTGATCCTTCTGTCCAGACCAGTTTATTTTTATCCATGGATAAGGGTGATCCGGCAAATGTCACCCAAATTAACATGTCTGTTCACACCGGGACCCATATTGATGCTCCCCATCATTTCCTGAATGACAAGCGTTTTGTTGATTCATTGCCGCTGGATATTTTGACCGGTCCCTGTTACGTGACCCAGCTGCCGGATGATATTGATGAAATTAATGCTGATCTACTGGAAAGAATGCCTATCCCTGACGGAACGATCCGGCTTCTCTTTGGTACACGTAATTCTCATGCCTGGGCAAATAATGTAATTGAATTTCAAAAAGATTTTGCCGCTATCAGTCCAGACGGGGCTGATTGGCTCATCTCGCACGGAATTAAACTGGTGGGAGTAGATTATTTATCCGCTGCCCCTTTTGATGACCCTGCCCCTACTCACCTGGCCTTGCTGCGAGCAGGGGTAATCATCGTAGAAGGCCTGGATCTCTCCAGGGTCCCACTCGGATTTTATGAACTCTATTGCCTGCCATTGAAGATCAAAAGCGCAGATGGTGCCCCGGCCAGGGTAATCCTGATCGGATAATTCCAGGAAACACAACTTTTCTTTAAAATAAAACATGGCGGACCAGATTGGTCCGCCATGTTTGTATATATTTTACTTATTATTTAACGCTGCAACGCCCGGAAGCTCTTTTCCTTCCAGGAATTCAAGAGAAGCACCACCGCCGGTTGAAACATGTGTCATCTGTTTTGCAACACCTGCTTTCTTTACGGCACTGGCACTATCACCGCCGCCAATGACGGTGGTTGCGCCGGATTCAGCCAGCATTTTTGCCAGGGCAAATGTACCTTCAGCAAATTTTGGAAACTCAAATACACCCACCGGGCCATTCCAAACGATCAATTTAGCACCAGCCAATGACTTTTTATAAAGTTCAAGTGTTTTTGGGCCGACATCCAGCATTCTCCAGCCGGATGGGATCTTATCAACATCCACAACCTGGCTGTCTGCTTCGGCTTCGAATTTATCTGCAATCACTGCATCGACTGGAAGAATCAGTTTACTGCCAACTTTGGAAAGAATTTCACGGGCAGTTTCCAGTGATGCAGTTTCAACCAGGCTGTCCTGCATATTCAGCCCCTGGGCCGCCAGTAAGGTATTCGCCATGCCGCCGCCGATGATCAAAAAATTACATTTTGAAAGCAGGGTTTCAACCACCAGGATCTTGTCGCTGATCTTTGCTCCC
>CAZBRI010000318.1:0-4266 GCA_964494055.1 uncultured Anaerolinea sp. | reverse complement strand
TAGGACTATTACCGCCATTTGCCCATCGTATGGTTAATTTTGAAACAATTTCAATTGAAGAATTTTGTTTGGGCAAACCTGCGCTGCCAAAATACAGTTCTAAGCCAAGAAACTTGACTAATTTTTCAAAATAAATAGTTATCGGGGAATCGGAAATTACTTTTTTATTTGGGGAATTGAAAGACCCTAACCAGTTTATCAGCTGGGATTCCGTAAATATAAATTGCTTATTAATTACCGCGTTCAGCGCCACTGAAATTATAGGTTCTTCAGATACGCCTGACGGAATAAAATTTCGTAAATGAGCGAAAGTTATGTCGCTTAAACTGTTTGATAAACCTGATCCTGTGAAGGCGTTCCAGGTTTTCATTGCAAATTCCATTTTTGTCAATCCGAAATTGTCTTGCAATAACCAGTTTTCCAGTAAATACTGATCAAAATCAATGGAAAAAGGAGCAGCCCAAGCCTGGTTTGAAACGTATTTTTCCCATAAATTTTTCCAATTATGAATATATTTTATTTGCTCATTCTTTGTCCATGGCACCAAAACCATTCGGCAAAAATTGGAAGAAAGTAAACCATCAAGGTAATCATTTCCTGCGGCGATAATAATTTGTGTATTTGGATATACTTTGAGCAGAAGCTTTATGTAATTTGTATAATTTGGGATTTCACTATACGGGATTTCATCAATTCCATCTATCAGCAGCAATTTATTCCCGTGCAAAAAAGTATATTCAACATACTGAACTATTCTTGAAGCTAATAAAGGTTCCATTTTTTCTTGAATTGCGCTGATCAGCGGCTGCAATATTAGTTTTGGTTTTATGCTTACATCAGGCAGAATAAGGTCAGCGGCGTGAATTAAAAATGGAACTCGATATGAGTTCTCATCCGATTCAAGAATACTTGTTGAAAGAGAAGATGCCAAATATGCCAGTGCTGTTGTTTTACCAACACCTGGATCGCCGGTAATAATTATGTTCATCCCTTTTGAGATAGCTTCTGATAAACCCAATACTGGGGCCCCGAAGGATTGACCAAGTTCCGGGAATTCTGGCAGGTAAGAGATAGTCTCTTCGACAATATCTAAATGAATATGAGGCCCGTTAGGCTCAAAAATTACCGGCGGTGCAAGCAATTTTGGTTCAATAACAATTTGATCTAGTGAAAATAATCTACTTGCAATATGCATTTTTTGGGTCTGACTATGTAAAAAATTTAAATATACGGTTTCAACTAATGAATTAGAATTTTGCTCTTTGACAATTTTGTCTTTTTGAATTTTCTTCACCAATCTATCCCAAATTAGTTTTAATATAAAGACAGACCACCAGACAATTGTGGATATCGCTAATCCAAGGATAAATGAGTATTTGTCAAAATTAATGACCATATTTTTTAAGTGTGTCTGATTAATTTGAATAAAGTATTCGGCCGCACATTGGGCATAAAACAATACTAGGTGACGTGCGCACAGATTGAGCAAGTGCCGGGGTGAGGGATGCGCCGCAGGTAACGCATTCGTTTTGGTTCACCAATGATACAGCCAGCCCGGATTTTTTTTGGCGTAATATATCATATTGTGATAAGCTATTTTGATCAATCGTAGGCAAAACTGCCAACCTCTGGGTGTTCAGACTGTCAATTTCTTTTTTCAAAACCAATAGCTCGTGACTCAGGATGGCATTTTCCCCAGTAACCTTCCCTAGTACTTTATTGTATTCATCAGTGAACTTTTTGTTTTCGGCCTGGGATGTTTCAAGATTTGCCATAGTGTCAAGTTGTTTGTCTTCAATCATACGAAGATTGTTTTTTAAATGCTGGATTTCTTTTTGGAGATCCTGCAATTCCTTTGGAATTTTAATTTTTCCACCGTAAAGTGTGGATTCTAAAGTTTCCAATTTTATTCTCAAATTTGAAGAATCGCTTTCAATACCAGCCAATAATTTCGTAATTTCCCGAACAAAATTATTTGAATTATCCAATTGCTGCTTTGAGTTATTTAATTCCAGGTTATTTTCCAGAGAATCTTCAATAACTTTAATCCTTGAAGTAACCTGTTTTATTCGGGAATCAATATTTTGCAGCCTGTACAAAGAAAGTGTTTGACTCATCTGATTATTTTATTAACCTATTCCAGTTATTCAACATTACAGATTATTACCTATTATTTTGGCAAGTTATAATAATTGTAGACAGCTTCTGATATTTTTGCGATCATACCTGAAACCGGGTCCCATACTGCCTGTATCGGATGGTAAACGTAAATAGTTAAGACATAATTTCCCGCTGGAGTATAGACAATTGCGGCATCAGAGATATTTTGGATAATTCCGCTTGAACCGCTTATCCATCCATGTTTGTGCGCGATCTGAGTTCCTTCAGGAAGTCCCGCTTCAATCAAAACGCCAATTTTGTCTTTCTTTAAATAATCAATAATTTGACTGCAAACTTGTTTATTAAATTTATCCGGAAAAGCTGCAACGAGTCCGCCGCCGCCAGATTGGGAGCACTGATAGATATCTACAAGTAATGAACCAATGTCACTTGGTGTAGTTTGATTGTAATAATCGGGATTTGTCGAAATATCAATTCTTTTATTTGCCGGTGTTTCAAAAGATTGCAGTAATGGAGCGCCGTCAAAAAAATAACCCGCCAGAAAAGTGTTTTTTAAACCTAGCGTTTGTAAATCTTTGGTAACGATCAAAGGTCCTTTAATATTGTTTATCCTGCTCATCAATGCATCAGAGGCAGGGTTCTCGGATTTGGTAATCATTTCAGTTACCAGATTTTGAATGTCTTTATCGATATTCGGACCAAGATTTTTAAAAACTGAAACTAAAATTGGAATTTTAATCGTACTGGATGCGGTAAAAGCAATGTCGGGTTCTAACGAAACATCCTGATTCTGATTGTAACCAATCCGCATCTCGCCGCCGGTTTGCAAATCTTGTAAATAAACACCTACTACCCCGTCAAATGGAGTGATGTCTACTATTTGCTTAATTAATATTTCCAAATTTTTGAGAGGCGGGCGTCCGGGGTTTGTGCGCCTGAATGTCAAAGATACTGTTCGATTATCAGGTGTTTTTAGTGCATCTCCAATCAAGATGGCTGCCCGGTCAATATCTAATTCCTGGCCAGGGCTGCCTGGTATAAAGACAACTTGTCCAGGCTGCGGAGCTGCTGAAGTGGCCGGCTGATCATACCGTGAAGAAATTTCATTGATAAGATATTCTTTCAATCGGGCTTCATCAAAAGAGCTGATTAAAGGGACATCATTAGTGGTGCTTTTTCTATCCCAAAGGAAGTCCCAGTATCCTCCCCAGAATGATCTCCCTGTTCTTTGCAGATCCGCGGCAGCAAGCATCGATTCTGTATCTATTTGAAAGCCAGCCGCAGATGGATCGATATGAATTATTGCCCCGGCATAATGCAGTTCTACAGGTACTTTATAAGATTGCAAAAGCCGCTGAGAAGCTTCCTGCGGGGTAATACCGCCAACATCTATACCGCCAATTTTCATACCTAAAGGATAGTTTCCTCTTTCTCGAGAATATGAAATAAGGGCGAACATGGAAATAATTATGGCCGCTGAAATAAAAAATAATGAGGCCCAGCGTAATATAAAAGAAGTATCTCTCTCAATTCTCACTAAGAAACCTCACTGGTCCTGGAAAGTATTTGAGCGGTGAAAATAACAAATATTACCCAAACATTATCAGCTAAAAAAAGGTGCACAACCTGCATCCAGACCGGGGCTAGTAAAAATATATTCAATATTCCAGCCGTCCATTGTAATAAAATAATACACATTAAAATTAAAGCTAATCGTTTTGTACCTGGATTAATTGTCGATTTATTGTAATAGAATTTCAAAAGGTAAAGAGAATAACTGCCGACAATAATCGCAATTACCGGGTGGTAAATTCGTAATTGAACCAAAAAATGTAAACCGTTTTTCGTGAAACCATTTAATGAATCAATAACAGAAGTCGAAGGAAAAAGTGTATCACCCAGGGCGGTGATTGCCCCAGTGACACCGACGAATAAAATACCAATCAGTCCCAGAAGTAATAGTTTCGAATCTTTTCTGAAGGGGAAAATAACCGGTTTTTGACCGCCGGATGCCCAAAAAGCGTTAAGAGTTAATATTCCAAGCAATAAAAAAGTATTTACGAGGTGAGATGATACTGCGGCTGCCCGGAATATTGATGAGTTGGATCCAACGAGTTTGAATAAAACCAAACCCGCGCCTAAAAT
>CAZBRI010000317.1:0-4266 GCA_964494055.1 uncultured Anaerolinea sp. | reverse complement strand
AAATCCGAATATTTAGGTTTTACGCTGTGCGCCATATTGCAGAGAATGGAGCAGGGGAAAATTAACCCGGGTGAAGTTGATGTGCAGAATGAACCATCCCTGTGCGGGATATTGACCGTCACTCAATTACACGCTACAATCTTGACCGTTATGTTTGAAAATCTAACCAATCGACTCAACCAGGTATTTGATAATCTGCGCCGGCGAGGCAAACTCACTGAAGCAGATGTGGATGCTGCCATGCGTGAAGTCCGCCTGGCACTTCTTGAAGCTGATGTTCATTACACGGTCGTTAAGAGTTTCCTCGCCCGTGTCCGTGAACGTGCTATCGGGGCCGAAGTATCAAAAGCACTGAACCCCGGTCAGCAGGTAATCAAGATCGTTAATGAAGAACTGATCGCTACGCTGGGTGATCCTTCACCGCTCAATTTAACCGGGGAAAAACCCCGGGTCATCATGATGGTTGGTCTGCAGGGATCGGGAAAGACAACCCATACCGGCAAATTAGCCAGGTTATTGAGAGCCAAGGGCGAGCGCGTGATGCTTGTGGCCGGGGATCCATACCGTCCGGCTGCCGTTCAGCAGCTCATTCAGCTGGGGGAACGTGTCGGAGTACCGGTTATTTCTGACCTTACTAAAAAGCCCCCTGAACTGGCCGCCTATGCCCTGGACCAGGCTCAAAAAGGTGGTTACAGCGTCATGATCGTCGATACTGCGGGTCGTTCGCAGCTTGATGAAACTCTCATGACTGAATTAAAAAATATTGAAAAGAAAATAAAACCTGCTGAAGTCCTGCTCGTTGTTGATGCAATGATAGGGCAGGAAGCACTGCACGTAGCTGAAGGCTTCCGGGATACTGTCGCCATTACCGGTTTGATCATGACCAAAATGGATGGTGATGCCCGCGGCGGTGCTGCAATCTCCATCCGTTCAGTCACCGGTGTCCCGATCAAATACCTGGGAACTGGCGAAAAGCTGGATGCGCTTGAAACTTATGATCCGGGCCGAATGTCTTCCCGAATCCTCGGCATGGGTGATGTGATTGGACTGATCGAAAAAGCTGAAGCTGCCTTTGATTCACAAAATGCACAGAAGCAGGCTGAAAAAATGATGAAGGGCCAGATGGATTTGGAAGACTGGCTCGACCAAATGCGGCAAATGAGAAAAATGGGTCCTCTGAGTCAGATTCTGGAAATGCTGCCCGGGCAATTAGGACAGGCAGCCAAATCAGTCAACCCGCAGGATGTTGAAAATAACTTCAAACAAATGGAAGCCATCATTAATTCGATGACACGAAAAGAAAGAAGGGATCCTGACATTCTCAATGCATCACGCCGGCGCCGCATAGCTTCAGGCTGCGGGTATGAAGTACAGGATGTCAATCGCTTGATGAAACAATTCAGGGAAACACAGAAAATGATGAAAACTCTGCAAAAAACAGGGATTAAGGGATTACCAAAACTCTTTGGCTAAATCCCTTCATATAATAGTGATTTTCAGGTAAAATACTTATTCGGCATTTCAGCTTTGTCAGGGTGCACCTCCTTTCGTGCCTTTTCTCCTTTTCATGCTGATGCCAACCATCGGAGGGTATGTTCCCCGGCCGCGGTTTGCGGCCTCAGTCATACTCATCAAACATTATTTTATTAAGGAGCAAGTAAATTCCATGGTTCGCATTCGTTTACGTCGTGTAGGTCTTAAGAACCAACCATCCTATCGTATTGTTATTCAAGATTCCGAGAAACCCCGTGATGGACGTTTCCTCGAAATTGTCGGTTTTTACAATCCCCGAACTGAGCCGTCAACCCTGACCATTGATGAAGCCCGCGTTTTTGATTGGCTTGGCAAAGGCGCCAAACCGACTGATTCCGTTGCCCAATTGTTCCGGACAACCGGCACTGCTGATAGATTTTCCCGGCTGAAGAAGGGTGAAGCGGTTGAAGCCCTGATCGAAGAAGGAAAAGCAGCTGAAGTAAAACGCGCTGCTCCGGTCACCACCCGCAAATATTAAAATCAACAAAAACCTGGTGTCCATTTAATTTTCGGACACCAGGTTTTAATTATTTGAATAATTCGATCCTTAATATTTCGAATTGATTTATGCCTAGAGGAGCAGATGAAAGCACTAACTGAATTTATCGCCAAGTCGCTCGTTGAAAATACCGATCAGGTCCAGGTGATTCAATCCCGCCAGGGAAATCGGGTTCGGTTGGAATTGAAAGTATCGAAAGATGATATGGGGCGTGTAATCGGAAAGAGTGGACGTGTTGCGAATGCTATTCGTGTTCTGCTGCGAGTTGCTGCAGAACGTGAAGGCCAACAGGTCACTCTGGATGTAATGGAGCCTTAATGCCCGAAACTAAGAAGTCAACTGGAAATGACAATTCAGGCTCGCCATTGAACGGCGAGCCTGTCGTATATCTTTCGGTAGGTATTATGCGCCGGTCTCATGGTATACGCGGCGATATGGTTCTGGATGTGATGACTGATTTTCCAGAAAGATTGAAACCCGGAACCATGATCTATGTTGGCGATAAAAAAATGCCATTAAAGATCACAAGGCGCAGGCCACATAATGAAGGCCTGATCCTTGGGTTTGAAGGAATTAAAGATTCTGAACAGGCAGCAAAATACCGCTCTCAAACAGTCTTTGTGCCGGCTGCTGATCGGCCTGCCTTGCCTGAAGGTGAATATTATCACCATCAAATCCTTGGCTTGCAGGTCGAAGACGAAGATGGGAAAGATCTCGGGATCATCACCGAAATTATCGAGACAGGCGCTAATGATGTGTATGTAGTGGCAAAGGAAGGCCGGCAGGTACGGGACTTGTTGTTACCGGCAATTAAGGAAGTATTACTGGACGTAAATCTGGATACCCATAAAATGAAAGTGCATTTGCTTGACGGGCTTTTGGATGCTGGTGATGAAACACCCGACTAAATCTTTCTTGTAATTCTATAAACCATTATGGATGACAAACAATATTGGGTTGGGTTTTCACTCGTAAAAGGCATTGGTGCTGTCAGGCTTCAGACTTTATTGAATCATTTTGGAAGTATCGAATCAGCCTGGAATGCATCACCTTTTGATTTGGTGTCTGCCGGTTTGGGCGGAAAATTGATTGAAAGATTTGTTCAGGTTAGGAAAAGTGTTAATCTAGAACAATATATGTTCCAGGTTGAAAAAAGCAATATAAAAGTTTTGACCTGGAACGACGAAGACTACCCTTCCCATCTAAAAGAGATCGATCAGCCGCCGCCAGTTATTTATATGAAAGGCACAATCACCAGGGATGATTCCTGGGCTGTTGCTATTGTCGGCACAAGGGCAGTCACTTCGTACGGCAGGCAGGTTACTGAAGAACTCGCAGCTGTCCTGGGTCAAAATGGAATCACTGTTGTGAGCGGTCTCGCACGTGGTGTGGATGCTGTCGCCCATAATGCAGCCCTGAAGGCAGGCGGCCGAACTATAGCTGTTCTTGGTTCAGGTGTTGATAAGATTTATCCGCCAGAACACCGCCAATTGGCGATGAAGATTGAAACTGATGGGGCAGTGATCAGTGATTATGCACCAGGTACAGCTCCTGACAGCGCAAATTTCCCCCCGAGAAACCGTATCATTAGTGGATTATCAATGGCTGTTGTTGTGATTGAGGCCGGAGATATCAGCGGTGCCCTTATCACAGCAGAATTCGCAGCAGAACAAGGCCGGGATGTATTTGCAGTCCCGGGTCCTATTCATGCACTGCAGAGTAAAGGGACAAACAGACTGATCTCCAATGGCGCAAGGATTCTATTGAAACCGTCCGATGTCCTGGAAGCACTTGACCTGACAAGAAATATTGAACGCAAGGAAATCAGGAAGGCAGTTCCTTCTGATGAAACAGAAGCAGCTGTTTTGAACATATTATCCGCCGAACCTTCTCATGTCGATGAGATTCGAGCCCGTTTGAGTTTACCCGTTGAAAAAATATCTGCAGCACTCACCATGATGGAATTAAAAGGGCTTGTAAGGCAGGTTGGCGGTATGAATTACGTGTCCGTTCGTGAAGAGCCTTCTGAATACAATATTGATAGTTATTAATGTATCAATCGTAATGTAAAATAGGAAAAAATTATTGATAAATACTCAATATTTTGTTATTTATCTTTTCAAAAAAAAACTTCTGAAAAATTAGATAAAGGATAAGGTTGATCATGGAACATACATATGCAGTAATTATGGCTGGCGGCGGCGGCACAAGACTTTGGCCTGTTTCTCGAAAAG
>CAZBRI010000316.1:0-4271 GCA_964494055.1 uncultured Anaerolinea sp. | reverse complement strand
TTGGCATTTGAATAGAAATATAAATAACTCCAGGTGATATAATGGACGGCTATGGATTTAAATATTGCCAGTCACCAGGCCGGCGGATACAAGTTCACAACGCCGGTTTATGAAGGTCCTCTTGATCTGCTTCTGCGCCTGATAGAACACGCGGAACTGGATATTACAGCCGTATCCCTCGCCCTGGTTACAGATCAATACCTGACTCATATTCGAAGCCTCGAAGATGCCAGACCGGATGAAATTTCTGCTTTCCTTGTGATTGCCGCAAAATTAATCCAGATAAAGTCCGAGGCATTACTCCCGCGCCCGCCTGTCAGAGACGCTGCCGAAGAAGACCCGGCCGAAAACCTTGCCCGCCAGCTTAGAACCTACAAAAGATTTAAGGAAATGGCAAACATGCTGGAAGAAAGAGATACAGCAGGTATGCACACCTACTTAAGATTAGCGCCGCAGCCCAAAATTGAAGGACGCCTCGACCTGAGTGAAATCTCACTGACTGATCTATATGACGCGGCCCGATTTATTTTTTGGCCGAATGCAGATCAACAGGCATTAGGATCAGTGATTTCGGCTCCGCGGGTAACCATCCGGCAAAAAATCTCGTATATTGCCAGCACACTTGGAAAAAGTAAAAACTCCAGCTTCCGTTCTCTGATCAGTCCATCAAGCTCCAGGCTTGAAATAGTTGTAACATTCCTCGCTCTTCTGGAATTGATCAAACGTTACCGTGTATCAGCAGTACAAAATGATTTATTTGGCGATATTGAAATTGAAAGATCTGATGATTGGAATACAGAAGAAGAATTCGAACTTGAATTTGAATAATCTAGCAGTAAATTGCAGGTTTTTATAACCTGCTATTCAATATTTTTTTTGCCAGCCAGAATCTGAAAATTAACAATCCAAGAATTGCCCCGCCTGCATCAAAAAACAGTACATCGAATATGGAAGGATGTCTTCCAGGGATAAAGGATTGGTGATATTCATCCGTGAAGGCATACATCACCGCAATCAACCAGGCAAAATGCAATTTATTATTATTCAATTCAAAGCCATACCAGGCTGTACCTGCCAGGATTGCATACCCGATAAAATGACCGCTCTTTTTCACCAGTGTATCCAATATACCAAATTCAGGCAGCTCACTGGATGTTCTGGATGAAAAAGCAAATATGGCAAGCATGACAATAATTGCCGGCAGCCATCGATAAAATTTCAACATTCATTGATTTTACAACAAGTTTTGTGTTAAACTAACCGCTATAAAAGGAGATCTAAATATGTCAGACCAACCAATCGAACAAGAAGTTGAAGTTGAAGAAATTGAGATCGATGATGAACCCGTGTACTACAAACCCCGCTCATTAAGCCTGATGGCGACACTTTCCGGAATAATTTCCTGGATCGTTCTCGCAGGCTATGTAGCTGATATCGTTATTCAGGTTCTCAGCATCCAGGCTCAATTAAAATCACAGCAGCTTGTACTATCCACACTGATGGCCGAACCCAGTTTCAATTCCTATATCTTCACCAATCTAATTCTTCCATTATTGACTGGATTAACCTTCTTCTGTGTTCTTCAGGGTGTTTCCATCGGCTTGAATGCAATCTTCGAAATCGATTCCAATACTCGCGAAGTTATCGAATAATATTTTTTGTAAAAGTTGCGATAAAAAAATGATCCTTAAATCAGGATCATTTTTTTTATTTTAATTTTTGATTAATTAATCAACCTTATAGTTATTCTGATTATCTAGGATTTTCAGATTAATATAGACGAATAAATAACACTAAAAAAAAAAAAAATCGGGATCACCTTTTGAGTGACTCCGATTTATTTTAACTTTAGATTTCTTATGGCAGCTTATATTGAATGATCAGCTTTGGGCGATTCGTTTTATATTTATTATTTCCACTGCCAAACTGAATATTATCAGCATGTAAATCGCCGCCGTCGCCAGGAGCATATACTAATCTAAACTGGGTGCTTCCAATGAAATTGATATCCGGGTAATAGCTGTCATTGATATCACATGCATAAACACTCGAAGATGTTCTGCTCAATGTGCCAACATCTTCCAGGCTGGATGCTTCATAATCACCGGTCTCCAGTCCCTGAATAGTCCCAAAATACGGATTCTGAATACTTAAGACCAGGCTTCCTGTATCATATGGATTTACACCAGCAATACTCAATTTTTTCAGGTAAACTTTTGCTGAATAAATATTGGCTGTATCCGGAAGTCCGCTGGTATCGAACGAAAGGATCGACCGGTATTCCCGGTTCAAAATATCATCACCTGCATAAATTTTAGTCGAAGTAGAATTCATAGTTCCGCCGCTATTGCTATCATCAGCACTCTCCACGATATATCCGTCATCTAAGGAATTCGAGTATAAAGTGAGTGTGTAAACACCTTCATAATCAGCAGAGGTAACGTTCGCCAGTACATTTGAGTAGCTTCGATAGGCAGGATCAAAAAATGAGATTCCGGACTTTGATGGTGTAATTTTTCCTGACCAATTATATGGAACTGAAATGTTGTAATCACCCGTAACATTGGTCAATACATATTTCGATCCCCCATCACTGTAACTCATCTTGACGCCAGCCGCGCCTGCATTACCGGTTATTGTGTAATGGATTAAGGTTGCACTATAATTCTGGCTTGTTGCATTGCTTGCCAGCGGAGAATAAGTAATGCTTGCAGGCGAGAATGTATAACCGGTTTTTGACGGTGTAACTGTACCCCCCGGCCATGCTGAAGGAACAGTGATTGAATACGCCCCGCCTGAACCAGAAGTGACAGTTTTTTCACCTCCATCATTATAAGTTAATGTGACCCCTGAGATACCGGCAGAACCGGAAATGGTTTTCCCTGGTGTAGCTGTATAGTTTTCACCAATTAAACTGGAAGTCAGATCAGTATAAGTTTTGCTGGGTGGGGAAAATGTATAAGCAGTTTTTGATGGGGTAACGGTGCCCGTCCAGCCTTTCGAAACTGGAAAGTAATACGATCCATCAGATTTTGAAATTACAGTTTTGGCTATTGAATCAGTCCAACTCATTGTCACACCGCTGGCGCCGGCATTACCTGATATGAAAACAGCCGTCGAAGTGGTGAATTTCCACCATGTTCCTCCGTCTGCCTCAACATATAATTTCGGAACAGTGTACATATTATAGATAGCTCTAACCTGCCAATAATACACTTTACCCTGTTCTAAATTTGTGATGGTTTTATTCGTCGTTAATGCGGTACTTGTCCAGTTAGGATCTGACTTTTCACAAGCCGAACCTTCTTTTACACAATAACTATATTTTTGCACGGCAGGCGTGCCGGTGTAAGAGTACCAGGAAATTGAGGCACTTAAAGGATTAATTCCGGTAGAAGAATTGGCTGGTGCTTTCTTCCCAAAAATAGTGCTTGAACTGACGTCAGCAGGTGTGTTGTTACTGCCGGCAGTGAATTTCCCGCTATCCTTATGGACACTCTTCCAAACGATCACACACACAGCAGACTGGTCTGTTGTACATTTAACATAATCAATTCCCAAATAAACACCCGTCTCATGATAAAAAACAAGGTGGGATCCTGCCTCATCATCGTAAGAATCATCAGAAACCCAGCCAGCTTTGAAAAGCTCTGTATTCGAATAGAAATTTAAGACTTCCTTTGATACAACTCCTGGAAATTTCTGATCTGCTTGAAAGGCTTGGCCATTAAGAGTGAGTTTATCCCCTTGAATATTCAAATTCAAATTTCGTTCAACAGAACCTAAATCAGTCCAGGTCAACCAGGGTGCAAGCGGTACGGCAGGACCAATCCCCTCTGCCTTAACTGAAATCATGCTTTGCATTGAGACTAATGAAAAAGCGATTGTCATCATTAATATAGTTGAGAAAAACGTTTTTATTCTAAACATATGAACCTCCAAAATTTATTCCTAGTCATCCATTTATTACTTAAAATACCACTAATCCAATAAACACAACTGTAGATATTGTAATTTTTTTCCTAAATATTGACGAATAGAATAATAAATTTGTTCCAACCGGACCAATATTTATTTCTGTCTCTTTTATCATTATACTCCTATCAATAATTCTTCCTTTAAAAAAATCATTTTTTATGTCATTTTTCAAATTCCTGAGAGCAAGCCTATATGCTTTTTAAGGCGAATTTTAACAGCTGAATTTAATTATTCATCCGATGCAAAATCCGCTCCATGTCGCACAGTGATTCCGGGGTATGCCGCACACTCAT
>CAZBRI010000315.1:0-4307 GCA_964494055.1 uncultured Anaerolinea sp. | reverse complement strand
GATAGCTTCAGGTGACTGGAGTTCAGACGTGTGCTCTTCCGATCTCGCCGCCGTTATAGGTGAAGCAGAGCTGCCCGCCCTGCCCGTTTGGGGCGGGGACGACCAGGTAAAAATTGTTGATATCCGAGAAAAAGATACGGGTGTCTTGATTGACCTGTCCCTGCGGCAGGGGAACCGAGAACCAGGTGAGGCCGCCATCGTGAGTCAGGAGCAGGGAGTTATAAATGAGTCCGAAGCCGTCCTTTTCGTTGAACATGCGCAGCGTGCGCAGGGGCGGACCGACCGGTGAATTCAGGGGCGGGATGGGGGTGCTGGTTGGGGCCGGGACAGGTGTTGGGATGACCGGCTGCGGGGTGCTGGTGGGCGGGATGACGAGTTCCGGCTGGGGAGAGGGCTGAAGGCTGGCGCAGGCTGACAGCAGGCTGGCTGTTATTAAAAGAAGGACGGATATCAAGAGAGGGGATCTTCTCAACATAACCTCCTGCGCAGAACTAGAGCCGTTCAATGATGGATGCTTCTCCCTGACCGACGCCGACACACAGGGCAGCCATACCGTAGCGGGTGCCGCGGCGCTGCATTTCGTGAACGAGTGTAGTCAGGATGCGGGCACCGGAGCAGCCGAGCGGGTGGCCGAGAGCGATGGCGCCGCCATTGACGTTGACGATATTTTCGTCGAGGCCCAGGTCTTCGAGGACAGCCAGGGACTGTATGGCGAATGCTTCGTTTAACTCTACCAGTCCCAGGTCAGGGATGGCGAGGCCGGCACGCTGCAGGGCTTTGCGGGCGGCGGGGACAGGTCCGAGGCCCATGATGCGGGGTTCGACGCCGGCGGAGGCGCTGCCGAGAATGCGGGCCAGGGGGGTGAGACCGAGGGACCTGGCTTTTTCAGGGGTCATGAGGAGCAGGGCGGAGGCGCCGTCGTTGAGGCCGGAGGAGTTGCCGGCGGTGACAGTGCCGCCTTCTTTGCGGAAGGCTGGTTTGAGGCGGGCGAGGCTTTCGGGGGTGGTGTCGCGGCGCGGGCGTTCATCCGTGCTGACCGGGATGGGGTCGCCTTTTTTCTGGGGGACCGGTACCGGGATGATCTCGGCGTTAAATTTGCCGGTATCCATGGCGCTGATGGCTTTTTGATGGGAGCGGACGGCGAAGGCGTCCTGCAATTCGCGGGTGATGTGCGGGCGGCTGATGGCGATGTTTTCGGCGGTTTCCCCCATGCTGTCGGTGCCGTGCAGTTCCTTCATGCGCGGGTTGGGGTAGCGCCAGCCGAGGGCTGTGTCGTAGGCGGTGAGATTGCCGAAGCTGAAACCTTCCTCGGCTTTGGGGAAGGAATAGGGAGCGCGGGACATGGATTCGACCCCGCCGGCAATGTAGATTTCCCCGTCACCGGCGCGGATGGCGCGGGCAGCAATGTTGACAGCGTTGAGCCCCGAGGCGCACAGGCGGTTGACGGTGACGCCGGGAACACTGACCGGGAAGCCGGCCAGCAGGAGTGCCATGCGGGCGACGTTGCGGTTATCTTCACCGGCCTGGTTGGCACAGCCGAGGTAGACCTCTTCCACCAGTGCCGGGTCGAGGTGATTGCGCTCGACGAGGTTTTTCAGGACGAGGGCAGCCAGGTCATCGGGACGGACTTTGGCGAGAGAACCACCAAGGGCTCCGATGGGGGTGCGGATGGCATCTACGATGACTACATCGGTCATGGAACACTCCAGAAAGAAGAAGTTTTATTTTTAGTGGTTAATTCCGCGAAGATTACTCGGAATTAACCACTTGCATGGTAAATCTGAAAATTGAAAGGCACAAACCGTTTCAATTGGTCGTTGATGACAACCAATGATGAATGTGAGTTACATTAATATTAATTTTACCACCCGAGCCTCTTAATGAATGGCTGCTACAGGCCTGGCTGCAATTTGACTGGTAAACCTGTGTCGGCGGAATCGAGCAGGGCCACGATGGCGGCGGTGTTTGCGCGGCTGTCGGCGTGGGACATGTGCGGGGATTTTCCGAGCAGGATGCAGTCGGCCATGTCTTCCACCTCGCCGATGTACAACTCCTGGCGGGGAACTTTGATGGTCTCTGTTTTATCTTCTGTATAAAGGATGATCTTTTCGTCCAGGCCGGGTTTGAAGGGGGCCGGGATGGTGAGGGTTCCTTCAGAGCCGACGATCTCCATGTGGGTGCGGAAGGGGGAGCGAAAGCCGCTGTCGAACTGGGCATAGACATCGCCCGGGAATTTCATCTGACCGTAAAAGGAATCGTCGATACCGGTCACGCCTTTGACCTGCTGGCCAAAGACCTCGATCGGTTCGGTGCCGGCGATGAAGCGGGCATAGCTGATGGGGTAGCAGCCCACGTCCCAGATGCTGCCGCCGCCGCACTCCGGCAGGAGGCGGATGTTTTCGGCGCTGCTCATGCTGAAAGTAAAGGCACCGCGCATGGCTTGCAGTTTGCCGATGCGGCCGGTTTGGACCAGCTCCCTGGCGAGAATCGTCTGAGGATGATGGCGGTACATAAAGGCTTCGGCGACCACTTTGCCGAATTTTTTGGAGGCTGAGGCGATATCATCCACCTCGCGGGTGCTGAGGCCCATGGGCTTCTCGCATAGAACGTGTTTGCCGGCTTCCATGGCGCGGATGGTCCACTCGGTGTGCAGGTGATTTGGGAGCGAGTTGTAGATGACATCGATATCCGGATCGGCGAGCATGGCTTCGTAAGTGCCGAAGGCGCGCTGGATCTTCCATTCCTTCGCATAGGCATCGGCAGCGGGCTGGGTCCGGCTGGCGACGGATGTGAGCACATTGCGGGCAGAGGCACGCAGGGGCGGGATAAGGGCACGGTTGATTTTTGCGGTTGAAAGGAGACCCCAGCGCAGAGGTGTATTTTTCATGATCTATCCTTTATATAATGAAGCAGGTTGTTGTGTTTACCAATTGTGATGGACAAGGCTGCGGATGCGGGCATCGTAGATGGCCTTGATCTTTTGCATGGTGAGGGGGTCGATCGGGGGCAGGGCTGCTGCGCGGATGTTATCTTCGGCCTGGATGGGGTTTTTTGCGCCTGGGATGGCGCAGGTGACTGCCGGGAACATCAGGATCCAGCGCAACGCGAACTGCGGCATGTTCCAGCCGGCGGGGAGAAGGGCGCGGATCTCTTCGACTGCCTGCAGGCCTGTTTCAAAATCCACACCGGCGAAAGTTTCTCCGCGGTCAAATGCTTCACCGTTCCGGTTGAATGAACGGTGATCATCGGCTTCAAAGCTGGACGTACTTTTGAGCTTGCCGGAGAGCATGCCGCTTGCGAGCGGGACGCGGGCGAGGATGCCGATTTTGCGTTTTACCGCTTCGGTAAAGAAGAGTTCAGCCGGGCGCTGACGGAACATATTGAAAACGATCTGAACTGTCTGCACGTTGGGGAATTCGATGGCTTTGAGGGCTTCTTCCACTTTTTCGACACTGACGCCGTAAAAGCGGAGTTTGCCTGCTTTCACCAGGTCATTGAGGACGCCGAAGGTCTCGGGCATATAAAACACCTGTGTCGGGGGACAGTGGAGCTGCAGGAGGTCCAGGGTACCCGTTCCAAGGTTTTTCAGGCTGCGTTCGACAAAAGCCGTCAGGTTGGCTCGGTTGTACCCGGCGGCGTCGTGCGGGTTTAAACGGCGGCCGGCCTTGGTGGCTACGTAGATGTGCTCGCGGCGTTCCTTGAGCAGACGGCCAATCAGCCGCTCCGAACGGCCGTCGCCGTAGACATCGGCCGTATCGATAAAATTGACGCCAAGGTCAATTGATTTGTTGAGCGCGGCGAGGGAATCGTTATCATCGACGCTGCCCCAGGAACCGCCGATAGCCCAGGCTCCAAACGAGATGGCGGAAACTTTCCAGCCAGTTCTTCCAAGTTCTCTATACTCCATGTATGATCTCCTGGAAAAAATTGTACACCATAACGAGGCGGGAAATACGGGCAAAATACACAAGAATACCAGATAAAAAACATCTGAAACATCAGGAAAGATTAATATATTATTAAAAAAATAGGACATTTGGGTGGTTGACTATACAATAGCTCGGGAATAAAATGCTGATAATTCAGCATCATGGAGGATGTTTTATGATTACCGAACGAAGACAAAACAGGCGTCGGAAATTTGGTTATTATATGAAGGTGGTTGATAATTCCACACTTGAGGTGATAGGGTATCTGTCGGATATCAGCCCTCAAGGTTTCAAGCTGGATAGTCAACGCCCGCTGGTTCCCAACCGTGATTATGTGCTGAGGATGGATCTGACCCCGGATATTTCTGACCGGTCGTT
>CAZBRI010000314.1:0-4313 GCA_964494055.1 uncultured Anaerolinea sp. | reverse complement strand
CCCATCCAGCTGAATACCGCCGGCCAAACCTTCCACGCCGTCACCGTGATCGAGGGCAGCGCCAGGGTCAAGACCGACTCCGGGTCGGTTGACCTTAACCGATTCGAAACAGTCCTGATCCCGGCGGAATGCGGTGCTTACGAGATCCAGCCGCTGGGTGCTTTCCGTGCCCTTCGTTCCAGCGTGGAATAGGAATGCTCTAATCATTCCTGCTCATAAAAAGTAATATACCCTTCATATAAATCAAAACTCCCTTCGCTAATCCTGAAGGGAGTTTTGCGTACTGTCAGATCACTTTTTTTACTTTTTTTGACGGTTATTTTGCCCTGAATTGATACCCGAAACCTCTTTCATTAAAAATATATTCAGGGTTCTCGGGATCGATCTCTACCTTCTGCCTCAGGTGCCAGATGTACCTGCGCACAAACCCGATCTCTTCCTTATATTGCGGTCCCCATACGTCCCTTACAAGCGCTTCAGCAGAGATCACCTCTCCAGGGTGCCGCATGAGAGTTGTCAGCAGTTTGAACTCGGTGGGGGTCAGGGCAAGCAGGATTCCTTTCCGTGTCACCTTTCGAGTCGAAAAGTCCACTTTCAGGTCACCAGCTTCCAGCTGCTCATTCGCCGGTACTGAGCTGGCACCGCGTGTCAAAACCGCTCTAACCCTGGCGCTTAATTGCGCAAAGGAAAAAGGTTTACTGACATAATCATCAGCGCCCAATGAAAAGGCTCTCAGGATCTCTGTTTCTTCACTCCTGGCTGTCAGAATGATGACGGGCGTCTGACTCATTTCGCGTATGCGTGCCAGAGTCTCCCACCCATCCTTTACCGGCATGGTGACGTCCAAAATAATGATATCCGGTTTTTGATCGAAAAAAGCCCTGAGCCCCTTTTGTCCATCTGAAGCCGTCTGGATACTGAAACCCTGTTCCCGCAAATATTCGCTCAGTAAACCCGAAAGGTTCTGGTCGTCATCAATAATTAATATTGAGCTCATATTATTCTTCGCTTGCGGCCACGGGTAATTTTATAAAAAATTCAGAACCTGGTCTTAGCTTGTCCTGCCAGACCGGGCTGTTGACACCAATGATCCCATTTTGTAGTTCAATCAGCTTGCGGGCAAAATATAATCCAAGACCCCAGCCGGCAGGTGCATGTTCACTTGTTTGGGCACGGGTGAAACGTTCAAAAATGTATTGTTGTAATTCTTTTGGAATTCCCGGTCCATGATCAATGATGGATATACATATTTGATCATCATCATGACTTGCCAGGACATGAATAGTCGAACCAGGCGGGGAGTATTTATCTGCATTTCTCATCAGGTTTCGGATGATCTCTTCCAGGTGAATCTCATCTGACAGGATTGGCGGCAGGTTGGTTGATAAATTCCATTCGATGGGCCGGCCGGTTGGGACGAGGATGACTTCTGCAGCTTGTTCCAGTAATGGGCGAATGGCAACCGGTCCAGGATTAATATCAAATTTCCCTGCTTCCAGGCGTGAAATGTCCAAAATGGTCTGAACCAGTTTTGTCAGCCTGGCACTCTCACTAACCATTGTTTCAAGCGTGTGCCTTGCCGCCGGGTTCATTGTATTGGCGATGTTCTCAGCATTTAATGCCAGTTCAAGACCGCCGTTCAGGTTGGTGAGAGGGGCTCTGAGTTCGTGGCTGACGAGTGAAACGAATTCAGATTTCATCGCATCAAGCTGCTGCAGATCCTGATTTGCCCGAGCCAATTCGTTATTGGCATTTTCCAGGGTGGCTGTTCTTTCATTGACCTTTTCTTCAAGTGCCCGGTTGAGTGTTTGAAGCTGAGCAGTAGCTAATTTTTCTGTTTTCATTAATTGCCGCATCCAGAGTAGGATGAGTGCAATAATGATCGGCCCCATGAAACCGAACAGGATCATTTCCCCAATAAAGCCTGCATCCATACAATCATTTTCTCTGCCGTGTTCGACCAGCTCAAATATGATTGCAGTCGATGATAAAAATAGAGGCAGAGCCCATTGCAGGAAATTTAGGTCCAGGTTTCTATCCCGATTTAACCAATTCAATGTTTTTGTCAACATATCGCAATTTATTCCCGGGGATCGATACAAACATAAATAAAAACAGGAAAGGCCTTTTTTTTCCTGGGCTGATGTTTTTTATTATAGCCAATAAATATTTTTTTAGTCAAACGAGGACATATTTGAGACAATCTGCGACATCATTTTGACGCGTGTTAATGATATTTTAACCATGTGTAAAAATATTCAATTGGTATGACAAAAATTGACGAATAGGAGATGAGAAAATGAAAAAATATCTTGTGTTATTAGGTTTTTTGGTCGTCATGACCGCTCTATTGACCGCCTGCGGTGCTCCAGCAGCCCCTACTGCAGCACCAGTACCGCCAACCGAGGCCCCCACGGTTGTACCTCCTACAGAAGCTCCAACCGCTGCCCCTGAATTGAGCGGTGACTCTTTACGCGGTGGAAAGTTATATGATATCTGGTTCGAAGAACTTGATGTGACACCGCCCTCCGATGTCAGTAAATTATGGCAGGCTAATTCCAAGGCTGGTGATACAGCGCCTGAAGATTCCTACCGCTGTGCCGTCTGCCATGGTTTTGATTACAAGGGTGACCTTGGTTTCCCTGGAATCTCTGCAGATGCCGGTAAAGACCCGAATGAGATTCTCGCTGTCCTTAAAGGTTCAACAGATCCAAACCATGATTTCTCATCATATATGGATGACCAGGCACTGGCTGATATCGCCCTTTTTGTAAGCAAAGAACAAATTGATGTGACAGCCATCACAGCAGACAGCAAACCTGTAAACGGTAATGTTGATGCTGGTAAAAAACGCTTCGACAGCACCTGTATCGATTGTCATGGTCCAAATGCAATTGCCATCAATTTTGGAAATGATGCTGAACCAGAATATCCTGCGACAATCGCCACAGATGGAACAGTCGAGCTTGTGACCAAACTGCGCTTTGGACAACCCGGTGTCCCGAAAATGCCGTCTGGAATTGATAATGGCTGGAAAAATCAGGACTTTGCAGATGTAATTGCCTATGTACAGACACTTCCTCAAAGCAGCCCTGTCACTGAAGGCGGCCGAATATATGATAACTGGATCGCCGCTTTGGGCGCTGCTGCTCCCACCTCGGATATGCCGCTCTGGAAAACCCAGAAAAATAACACAGCCCTGACCGGCGGTGATACCTGGTTATGCTCGTCCTGCCACGGTTTAGATTACAAGGGTGTGGACGGTTTGAACGCCGCCGGCACCGAAGGTTACACCGGTTTCAAGGGTATTCTGCAGGCTCAGACTATGAGTGAAGCTGACCTAACAGGCTGGCTGGATGGCTCCAAGAATAAGGATCATGACTTCAAATCCTATTTCAATGCAGATGAAATGGCTCGTGTAGCGGCATTTATTCAAAAGGGTATGGTTGACCATACATCCTTTGTAGGTGCTGATGGAAAGTCCACCGGTGACCCTGCTCATGGAAAAGTCCTGTTCACCTCTGTTTGCAAAGTCTGCCATGGTGATGATGGAAAAACCCGCAATTTCAAAGCAGATGAAGGTGGTACTGAGTATGTTGGAACCGTCGCAACAAATGAGCCATTCGGCTTCCTGCATGTTGCCACTGTCGGTGTTCCAGGCGAGCATATGCCTGCCGGTATGAACCTCAACTGGTCTGCCAAAGATATCGCTGATGTTTTGGCCTGGGCTCAGACTCTTCCAATAAAATAATCCCATAATCATCCTGCAGGGGAGCAAGGTTAATCAGCCTTCTCCCCTGCATTTTCTTGAGGTTTAGCATGAAACAAACCAATGCTCGTCAGCTTCTATCGTTGCAGCTAGTAATCGGAATATTGGTAGTGGTTGGGATCTTTTCTTTTATTATGTTCTGGGGGGCAATTCCCGGGCATGCGTTACCTGAATATGCAAATCGAACAGGTGAGCCCTGCGCCACCTGTCATGTCAGCCCTGGCGGCGGCGGTCCCCGTACTTTACGCGGGCTTCTATGGGCCTCCAAGGGTAAACCCGATAAAGTTCCCGATCTTGCCGGTGTTATGGCAGCCCCCGGTGTAACGGATGGCGGGGAATTGTATGATATTGCCTGTGCAGCCTGTCATGGACATCATGGCGAAGGCTTGTTTGGTGTTGAGCTGGTAAATACTGGTATTTCAGCAGATAAGATACGAGCCCAGATATTATCCGGGAAAATTCGCAGCGGTATGCCTTCCTTTGATGGCAAATTTACCCCAGATCGGAAGAGCACACGTCTGAACTCCAGTCACCTGAAGCTATC
>CAZBRI010000313.1:0-4313 GCA_964494055.1 uncultured Anaerolinea sp. | reverse complement strand
ATCCGGAACAGGTTGTAACTGCCGGGGCTGGGATAAGGATCATCAGCACATTGGCAGAGTCACCGGGTATGGGATTCTCATGGGCGAAGCAGCCGGTTCAAGTGAGCTCGTTTTTCGTGCAATGCAGCTAGTCGGAGATGAATGGACCAGGAGAGGCGAACCAACCCTTCTAAGCAAAACTTTTATAGATCTTTGCGGTGCGAAAAGCCTGGAAGATCTGATTGAAGGTTATACAGAAGGTTATTTTTCCATAGGTGCAGAAACTGCTCCGCTTATTTTTCAAACAGCCAATGATGGCGACAAAACAGCCAAAAATTTGATCACCTGGGCCGGGAATGAATTGGGCGAAATGGCGAAGTCAGTCATACGGCAGCTTAATTTCAAAGACCTCACATTCGATGTCATCCTTTCCGGCAGCATGTTTGAAGGCGGCGACCTTCTGATCAATCCAATGCGGGAAAATATCCAGCAATTGGCACCTCATGCAAACTTGAAACGATTGAGCGTTCCGCCAGTCATCGGATCAGTCCTGATCGGTATGGAACAGGCAGGCTGTAAAATCGAACAGTCCATCCGGAAAAGCCTGGCTGCTTCGATTGATAAAATAAAAAATCTATCCTGATTTCTCAGAGTCTATTTGAATTTGATCATGAACATGCCATGCTGAATATGACTACGCGAAGTTGGCGGTTGATAGTTCGATTTACAATGGCAATCTTCATATTGGCATCATTTTTTACATCTGGCTGCAGCACCTCAACGAGTAATGTCCCTATTACAACTAACCCTGTCAGAACGCCTCAGCCCGTACTTACACCTTCGGCATCCAAAACACCTGCTGAAAACCATGAACCGTTTCGAATCATTGGTTATGTTACAGAATCGGTTATTGTAGAAACCATCCCATTTGAAAATTTAACCCATATCAATTACGCCTTTCTTGTTCCAAATGGCGACGGCACTTTTGTACCGTTGACAAATGCCTGGAAAATTAAAAAGCTGATTTCCAGGGGTCATCAGCTGGGAGTTAAAATCCTGATCTCTGTTGGGGGATGGGGGCGGGAAAAGGAATTTGAAGCTGCAGCTGCAAATAAAGGCAGCCGGACCCAATTCGTCAATCAAGCCCTTATATTGATAAATGATTTTGGCTTTGACGGGATCGACATCGATTGGGAATACCCTGTCAAAGGAAATTCATCAGCAAATTACCTGGCTCTCATGCAGGAACTGAGGGCAGCCCTGCCCGGAAAACTGTTGACAACAGCGGTCGTCTCTTATGGGGATGAAACAGGTTCTGGAGTTCCCTCAGAAATTTTCGACCTGGTCGATTTTGTAAATGTTATGACATATGATGGACCTGACCACGCCAGCATGCTGCAATTTCAAAAAGGTTTGGATTACTGGTTATCTCGCGGTGCTCCAAAGGACAAATTAGTGCTGGGTATTCCATTTTATTCACGCCCTGGAGAGATTTCTTATAAAAAACTACTTGAATTCGATCCAAACGCCAGTAACCAGGACAGGATCCTGGTTTATGGGAAAGAAGAAATTTATAATGGGGTCAGAACAGTAAAAGAAAAAACACGTTTGGCGAAAGAAAAAGCATCCGGCGTCATGTTCTGGACACTTGAACAGGACACTTCAGGTGAAAATTCTCTTTTGCTGGCCATTCACGATGCAGCGGCTGATAAATAATTAATTTAACGAATGGAGCTTTTCATTGAATAAAAGATTGATCATAAATGCTGATGATTACGGCCGAACCCATGATATTTCCCGGGGAATCCGCTACGCCCACACCCATGGACTGGTAACATCTTCCACTTGCATGATGAATATGCCAGGTGTTCTAGATGATATTAAACTGGCACAAAAGGAAACCCCCGGGCTGGGCCTGGGAGTGCACCTGGTGTTAACAGCAGGTAAGCCATTGCTGCCGGCTTCAAAGCTGCCTGGACTTGTCAACAAGCAGGGTCTCTTTCTCAAACAGGAAGAGTTATTAAAGAATGCAGACGAACTGGATGTCGAAATCATCAAAACAGAATGGCATGCACAGATATCGGCTTTTATCCGGGCTGCAGGGAAAAAACCGACCCACCTCGATTCCCATCATCACTCATCCTATTTTACAGAACGGATCATGCAGGGCATGCTGGAACTCGCAATCGAATACAACATTCCGATTAGAATGCCGATTTCACATGACACAGATCTGTTCGATGAAGAAAAAAGCAGTGATGAAAAGGATTTAACTGTATATGGCCCGCGGCTGTTGGAAAAATATCAGCCGAAGGGGCCTGATGGTCTCTTCACCACTTTTTATGATGAAAATGCAACCCGGGCTGAATTATTCCGGATATTCAGAATACTGATGCCAAACGGGACATTTGAAATAATGAGTCATCCTGGGTACGTGGATGAAAATTTTGCCCGGGAATCAAGTTATAACTATCAGAGGCAGAATGAATTGGAAATACTCACCGATCCGGCTGTCCGAAAAGAAATGGAAAGACACGGTATTCAACTGATCAATTTTTCCGAACTTTGATTAATGGTCTGAAAACAAAAAAATGCTCCCGGGAGTTTCTCCAGGAGCATTTTTTATAATCATTAACTGCTTTAAATAGTTTAATGTGTTTCAGTCACCTTGGTAATTGTGCGCGGGGCTTCGGTATTATAACCCTTGACCATCGTCAGGTGACAGGCAAACAACTGGGCGGCAACGATAGACACGATTGGCGAAAGCCATTCCGGGATACCTTTTGGTAATTGTATGGGAGATTGGGCCAATTTAAGTGCCCGCTCATCATCTGAGATCACAACAAGTTCCGCGTTTTGGCTGTTCCGCAGCTTTGTGATCATTTCCAGCATGGTATCAAATACCATTCCGGATGGCAGCACAGAAAGTAATGGAAAACCGCTTTCCACCATTGCAATTGGTCCATGCTGGAAATCTGCAGAAGAATAGGGATCTGCAACGATATATGTCAATTCCTTGAGTTTTAATGCCCATTCGAAGGCAGTTGAATAATTATAGCCGCGGCCGAGAACCACGCATTGCTGCATATACCTGAACCGTTCTGCCATCCTGCCGATCTTTTCATCCTGCTCGAGGACTGCCTCAATCCAGTGTGATAAATTTCCTAATGCCTGCCAGTTGCTTTCATCTTTGCTCAAAGCGGCAGAGATCATCGCAAGTGCAGTCAATTCGCCCGTGTATGTTTTGGTGGCAGCGACGGCTTTCTCAACCCCTGCTTGAATATCCATCACCAGGTCAGCTGTTGCTGCAAGGGGTGAATCTGGGGCGTTGGTCACTGCCAGGGTCAGGCAGCCCTGTTTCTTTCCCTCAGCCAGTACGCTGACAATATCAGGTGACTTGCCGGATTGCGATACACCCACTACCAGCGCGCCGTTCAAAAGCGGCGGTTGATGGTAAAAAGTAAATAAGGACGGTGTGGATAATGCCATTGGCAGCCTGTTATGCGCACCCCACAGATAATTAGCATACCTGCCGGCATTATCGGATGTTCCCCTGGCTGCCAGGAATACATATTTGCAGTCTCGTGCCAGGATGGTTTCAGCTATTTTTTCTGCATTGGACCGGTTTGATTGAACCAGCTGCCCTAATGTTTTGGATTGTTCAAGAATTTCTGTATGCAGTGACATTCAAATATCTCCAGGTAAGATAAATTATTCGAATAAAAAATACTTCGCGAAAATAAGTAAAAAGGAATTATTAAAACTGCCATCGTGCATACACTGCATGTGACAGGAAACGTCCAGCGCTTTTTTCTTTTGAAACCAGCTCACCAGCATCGATCTTGCCGTGATGTTTATCCATCAATTCATCCAGGCTCTGTGCCAGGTGTATGGCAGAAGAGCGAACAGCATACATCGTAAGTGCCATAAAGAGCGGCGTATCGCTGATAATCTTTTTACAGGATTCAAGGAGTAAAGGCAGGGATTGATACACTTCCCATATCTCGCCTTTCGGGCCGCGTCCAAATTTTGGGGGATCCAGGATAATACCATCATACTTTACACCGCGCCGCCCCTCCCGGTCAACGAACGCCAGCGCATCATCCACGATCCAGCGAATCGGTTTTTCGCTCAATCCGGAAAGAACCTGGTTATCACGGGCCCAGGTAACAGATTTTTTCGAAGCATCCAGGTGTGTCACCTGAGCACCTGCTTTGGCAGCCATCAGGGATGCCAAACCGGTATAACCAAACAGGTTTAGGACCCGGATGGGACGGCGGGCTTCTGTTATCAGGTCAGAATACCAATCCCAGTGTGAGGCAAGATCGGAAGAG
>CAZBRI010000312.1:0-4324 GCA_964494055.1 uncultured Anaerolinea sp. | reverse complement strand
TGAATGAAAACCCCGGGATTTCACTGGTGATCGGTCATGGTTCAGGATCTTTTGGCCACACTGCAGCAAAAAAATATCATACACGGGACGGCCTAATTGATTATTCAGGGATGTCTTCAAAAGAAAATATTTTGCTGTATGAAAAATATTGGCAGGGATTTTCCCAGGTCTGGTTCCAGGCTTCAACCCTGAACCGCTTTGTGCTGGAAGCCCTGCATGCTGCCGGACTTCCCGTGTTATCACTCTCTCCTGCCGCTTCAGTTATAAGCAGTAATGGAAAAGTTAAAAATTGGGATCTATCACCCATTAAATCAGCCTTGGAAGCTGGCCTGATACCGGTTGTGTATGGTGATGTAATATTTGATACTGCTATCGGCGGAACCATTTTATCCACTGAGGATTTATTTGAACACCTGGCTGAAAAATTAAATCCATCCCGAATCCTCCTTGCAGGTATCGAACGAGCAGTGTGGGCAGATTACCCTGAATGTACTCAAAAAATTGAGAAAATCACTCCGGAAAATTTCTCGAAATATTATCAATCCCTGGGCGGTTCGCATGGAACAGATGTAACCGGCGGGATGGAATCCAAAGTCAGGCAGATGTTGTCTCTAGTTAAAAATAACGAAAAGCTCACGATTCAAATCTTCTCGGGTGAAGGCAAGGATAATCTATTCAAAGCCCTGATCGGGGAACAGCCCGGTACAATTATAAAAAACAGCTGATTTTTTTGGTCGCTATTTTTTATATTTATCATAATATTCATTGGAATAATCATGACAAACCAGTGACGTTAATTCTATTGCTTAAGTTGTCAAACAACTCCATAATAAACAATGAATTAACCATTAAAATGGAGAAAATATGGCTAAAAAATTTACCCCTACCCCAATCAAACTTCTTAACCCGGTTCCAACCGATATCGATATAGCCCAGGCTGGAACATTAAAACCAATAATTCAGGTTGCTGAAGAACTCGGTCTCCTGGAAGATGAATTAGAGCTCTATGGTCCTTATAAAGCCAAGATCAAGCTCGAAACCCTCGCCCGCCTGAAAGACCGTCCAAATGGCAAATATATTGACGTCACTGCCATCACACCCACCCCATTAGGCGAAGGGAAGACCACCACCACGGTAGGTTTATCCCAGGCACTCGGCGCTCACCTCGGAAAAAGCGTCATGACCGTTATCCGCCAGCCATCGCAGGGACCCACCTTTGGTATCAAAGGCGGTGCTGCAGGCGGCGGTTACAGTCAGGTCATCCCTATGGAAGATTTCAACCTCCATCTGACCGGTGACATCCATGCAATCACTGCTGCACATAACCTGTGCGCTGCAGCCCTGGATGCCCGCATGATGCATGAGCAGCTGACCCCGGATGATACAAAACTATTTGAAGCACTCTGCCCGCCCGATAAAAAAGGCAACCGTAAGTTTGCACCTACGATGCTTCGCCGGTTAAAGAAACTTGGGATCAACAAGACCGATCCGAATGAATTAACTCCTGAAGAACGCGCCCAGTTTGCCCGGCTCGACATCGACCCGGCGAATGTTACCTGGCGCCGTGTTGTGGATGTAAACGACCGGTTCCTGCGAGAAATCCAGGTTGGCTTGGGCAAGGAAGAAGCTGGTTTTGAACACAAATCCGGTTATGACATCACAGTTGCAAGCGAGATCATGGCTATCCTGGCCCTCACCACAGACCTGGCTGATATGCGCCGCCGCCTCGGTGAAATGGTTGTCGCAACCAATCGCAAGGGTGCTGCAGTCACCGCTGAAGACCTTGGCGTTGCCGGTGCCCTGACGGTTTTGATGAAAGATGCCATCAAACCCAACTTGATGCAGACCCTCGAAGGCACTCCTGCCATCGTTCACGCCGGTCCATTTGCCAACATCGCTCACGGTCAGTCATCGATCATTGCAGATAAGATCGCCCTTAAACTGGCAGATTATGTCGTAACAGAATCCGGTTTTGGTGCTGATATCGGAATGGAAAAATTCTTCGACATCAAATGCCGCTACTCCGGTCTTATCCCGCAGGTCGTGGTTATGGTTGCCACCGTCCGCGCCCTCAAGATGCACGGCGGCGGTCCGAAAGTTGTCGCCGGGAAACCCCTCGCAGCTGAATACACCGAAGAAAACCTCGAACTGCTCCAGAAGGGTCTGCCCAACCTGGTTCAACACATTGAAAACGCTCTCAAATACGGCGTCAATGTGGTTGTGGCTGTAAACTCCTTCGCAAACGACACAACCGCAGAAGTAGATATGGTACGCAAAGCTGCCATTGCAGCCGGCGCCATGGATGCGGTTGTCGCCAGGCACTGGATGGAAGGCGGCAAGGGTGCTATCGCGCTTGCAGAAGCTGTCGTTAAAGCCTGCGACCAGCCAAGCAACTTTAAATTCCTGTACCCGTTGGAACAGGATATCAAGACCAAGATCGAAACAATTTGCCGTGAGATCTACCGGGCTGATGGTGTGGATTATTCCCCCGAAGCTGAACGCAAGATCGAACTTTACACCAGGCTCGGTTTCGACAAACTGCCGCTCTGCATGGCAAAAACCCACCTTTCATTCAGCACCGATGCAGCCTTAAAGGGTGCTCCAAGAGGATTCCGGGTAGCCATCAGTGATATCCGCGCATCTGTTGGTGCAGGCTTCCTGTATCCGCTGCTCGGAACCATGCGTACCATGCCAGGTCTGCCCACCCGGCCAGTCTTCTTTGATGTTGACCTGGATCTGGAAACAGGCAAGGTTGTGGGTTTGTTCTAATCCAGACAAATACGAATTCATGTAAAAAAATAGACCGGTTGCGCCGGTCTATTTTTTTATCCTTATGAATATAATAACTTCTTTTGTCACATTAAAAGTTTTAGGGGGTTCTTGCACAGCGAAAACCAACGTGGTAATCGACAAACTTCGGTTCATCCCAGCTTCGGCTTGTGCTGGCGATCGAATCAGCTTTATCCTGCCAGGATCCGCCTCGAATCACCCGGTATACTTCACCATAGCTTCCACCCGCAGGGTCACCGCCCGGGTAAACCTGGTACCAGTCATTCACCCATTCTGACACGTTGCCTGCCAGGTCATAAACTCCTTCCGGGCTTTTACCTGCTTCATAACTGCCGATTGCAGCAGTATCCCCGACAAAAACATTGTAATTCGCCCGGGTCCGATCTGAAGTTTCTCCCCAGGGGAAAGTTTGAGGATTTGTTCCGCGGGCCGCCCTTTCCCATTCAGTTTCGCTCGGGAGTCGTGCTCCCCGCCAGGCACAATAGGTTGATGCCTGATTCCAATTTACAGCTAACACAGGATAATTATTAAATTCTGTATTACCGTAATAATTACTGCGAGTCACGGAATCTTTTCCGGCTGGTTCACTGCATTTTCCATCATTAACACATTGAGCATACAGGTAATTCGTCACTTCATAAGTATCAATATAAAATGCAGATAAACTTACTTCATGTACCGGCTGCTCATCAGAAAACCCCATGTCACTGCCCATGGTAAATGAACCGGCCGGTATCAATGTTTCGTGAGTTTCTTTATAATTCACACCAGGTAATGGAGTCGCGTCTGTCGGCAAAGCAGTCTGACATGCTGCCAGGCTGAAAATGATAATCAGTCCAATGTATTTAAGTATTCTCATCAACGAATCTCCAGGCTGCTATTGTTCGAAATAAATGTTTTTATATCAATTGTCATTTTTTATTTGAATTTATCTTGATTCAAAACTAAACTTTATTAATTGGATCAATATTAATTTAAAGGTCCCTGCCTGTAATCAGGCGTAAAAATCGGATCATAAATAATAACCCATACCTGCCCCTTTTTGACAATCTCGATATGATCATAAATTACCAGTGCCTGATCCTCATTTTGTACGTTGACTAGTTTTAGGTAAGCATGATGCTCACCTGTGTTGATTTCGGTCTGAAAAACAATCGGATTGGCAGGTCTTTTACCAATGAATGGGTATGATTCTTCGAAAAGAACATTATTCCCATCCATCAATATCAGCCTGTTTGGTTTTTGGAAGTATTTTTCTTCGAACCGATCCACAGAATATTCAATTTTTCGAGGATCTGCAAAGACGAATTGAACTCTTGCCTCACCTGAAGCTATAGGTCTAAAAAGCCAGGTTCGTGAAGCCCAAACCTGAAGGGAGAGGATAATACCCAAAACGACCAGCAGCGGCAGGAAATTCCTAACCGCCTTTGTAAACCAGCCAGGGTTATCAAGATCTATCATCCCTGTTTCCAAATCAGCATTCTTAACTTTGATACCGGTTGGTATTTCCACCAGCGATTTAGAAAATGAATCA
>CAZBRI010000311.1:0-4348 GCA_964494055.1 uncultured Anaerolinea sp. | reverse complement strand
CCCACCCTGACCAACACGCCCGGGCCCAGCCCCACCAATACAAAAACTCCGCGCCCCAGCCTGACACCTTCGCTGACGCCCACGCTCAACCCCATCACGATGAGCTATCCTGACCTGTGCGCTTTCATCAGCCAAATGAGCCCGGATGAACAGGCCAAGTGGTCCAAGGAAAACGCCTTCCACAAAGTAGGTCCATGGAAGGGCACAACCGTCACCTATTCACAGGGCGATTCGATCCTGATCCATGTTGATGGGCCGAACAAATTCCCGCTCGGCAACTTTATCAAGTTCTCATTCCCAACCATGCCGTATCAGATGAACCGCGATTACACCATCTATGGCACGTTGTTGTCGTTCACAAAAAGCGATAATGGCTGTCTGGCCGTCATCCGCTCTGATGAGCGTGAGCCCAAAAACCTGAAAACCCCGTAGACCAGGGGAGCTGGTCAGAATGTTTATGAAAAAACAGCCTTCAATTAGAGGCTGTTTTTTTGTGGTTTTTTTGGAGCGAAGGGCGCGCTCCAAAAAAACCACTTGCGGGGTAAACCCATGATTTTCGTTCTTACGCGCGGCGAGGTTCAGGAAGACGGTGGGTTGGGGGTATTTGGTGATATTGATCTATCTGCGGGGTTTCGTGGCAAGCAAAAACCGCAGGCTATTCCACTTCGATACTATCGAGCCGCAGTTCATCACCTTTGCTGAGGCGCACATGCGAGCTGTCACAGTTGGGGCAGGAGTAGGTGCGCTGCTCTGGCTCAAATGTCATGCCGCAGTCCTGGCAGCGCATTTCGGTCGGGATGCGTTCAAAATGCAGAATCGCTCCCTGGGCAATGGTGCCTTCGGCGATCATGTCCCAATAAAACTGGACAGAATCGTCCACGGCGTAGGCAAGTTTGCCAATCACCAGGTTGATGTCGGTGATACGTTTGGCGCCGACTTTTTCAGCTTCGCGCAGTGAGATTTCAAGAATACCCTGGGTAATGGCTAGTTCATGCATTGGTTAATTATATCTTTATTTCTGTGCGATCTGCCAGACGGATTAACGGATAGCTGGGAATTGGCGTGATAAAAACCATTGGACGCGGTCTGGTAATTAAGTTAATCCCTTTTGACACGGAGAAAGGGGATGCGGGGGATCAAGAACCAGCAAGGACGTAGCCCTTTTTCCCTGCATCCCTGTAATTTATGTCAATAATGGTTAAGGACGCTCACGAAAAGATTTTATTTTTTGGCAAACCAAATATTTCCGCACTTTTGGACAGCGTAACAAGCATGGCTGTTTGAAACCCTTAGGATCGGCACGGTTCTTGCGGTGTGGCGCACACCAAATACTGGTTATTTTTTGATAAAACGAAACAAATAGATTGATTTCTCGAGGCTAAAAAATAAAAAAGTAAACTTTCAAATGTCATAAATCTTCCATGACTTAAGTCACAATTGCAGAAGTATCCTAATTTTGCTACATTATTCTAAGTAATATTTTATAAGTTTTTCTGAACACCAACCCACTTTAAAATTATAAAACCTAATAGCTTCATCCAATTCAATTGATCGGGAGGATGTATTATGAGCGATTCCAGCCTGGAACATGCCGTTAGAGAGCGTGGAATTTCGCGAAGGGATTTTCTTAAGTTCTGCTCATTGATGGCGGGAACATTGGCTTTGAACACGTCTTTCGGGACCACGATCGCAAAGGCCCTGGAAGCACCAAAGCGCACGCCAGTCATTTGGCTGGAATTTCAGGACTGCGCCGGCAACACCGAGGGGCTGCTGCGCGCCTCCCGGCCAACCGTCGGAGAACTTGTGCTGGACATCCTTTCAGTCGATTATCACGAGACCATCATGGCTGCTGCTGGTGCGCAGGCAGATGAAGCCAAGAAAAAGTCCATCGCAGCCGGCGGCTACCTGCTGGTGGTGGAAGGCTCCATCCCGACCGGCGATGATGGAGTTTACTGCACCATCGGCGGCCGCACAGCCGTGGATCTGTTGCAGGAAGCCTCTGCCAATGCCCTGGCAGTAATTGCCATCGGCAGCTGCGCCGCTTTTGGCGGTCTGCCCAAAGCCAACCCCAACCCGACCGGTGCCAAATCGGTCATGGAACTGGTTAAAGATAAACCCGTGCTCAACCTGCCAGGCTGCCCCTGCAACCCGGTCAACCTGACCGCCACCGTGGTGCACTTCCTGACCTTTGGTGCCCTGCCTGAGATGGACAGTCAGCACCGGCCCTTGTTTGCCTATGGCGCCCGCATTCACGACAACTGCCCGCGGCGCGGTCATTTTGACAAGGGCGAGTTTGTGGCCAAATGGGGCGATGAAGGACACCGCAAAGGTTGGTGCCTCTATAAAATGGGCTGCAAAGGCCCAGTCACCTTCCATAACTGCCCGGCAGTCGGCTACAACGATAACACCAGCTGGCCGATCAAGGCCGGGCATGGCTGCATCTCCTGCTCCGAAGCGGGCTTCTGGGATCTGGGGCTTTACAACCGGGCCAAACTGGATACCTTCGCTCCGCCCTCCACCTATGCCCCGGTTCAAATGCCCACCCAGACCCTTTCACCCACCACCACGGCTCTGATCGGCGGCGCGGCTGGCCTGGCCATCGGCGCGGCGGGAGCAGCAGCCTATACGCAGCTTGCCAAACCTGATCAGGCAGATGCATCGGAAAGCGCCAAGGCCAAAAAGAAGTAGGAGGCTGTCATGTCACCCATGAGCCGAAGGAATTTCCTGAAAGTGGTTGGCGCCGGGCTTGCGGCAGGTGCCACGCTTTCCGTTGCTCAAAGCGTCAGCGCAGGTGCAGCCACCGCTGATCCCGGTACTTACGTCGGCATGCTGTACGATGCCACCAAATGCGTGGGATGCAATGCCTGTACCAATGCCTGTCGCCAGTGGAATAAAACCACCCCCGAGTTGGACGAAAGCGGGCTGTACGATTTCCCGCAGGAACTCAGCTCGGATACCTGGACCCTGATCCAGCTCTATCAGGGCGAGAGCGAATCATCCTTTGTCAAACGGCAGTGCATGCACTGTGTCGACCCGGCCTGTGTCAGCGGCTGCCCGGTGCAAGCCCTGCAGAAATCTGCTGAAGGACCTGTTACCTACGATCCCAAGCGCTGTATCGGCTGCCGTTACTGCATGTACACCTGCCCATACCATGTTCCGCGCTTCCAGTGGAAAGCAGTCATCCCGGAAGTATCCAAGTGCACCCTGTGCGTGGACCGGGTAAAAGACGGCAAGGGTTCCGCATGCGCCGAACGCTGTCCCACCGGTGCGCTGGTTTGGGGAAAACGCGGCGACCTGATCGCCGATGCAGAAAAACGCCTGGCAGCTGAGCCCGGCCGGTACGTCAACCATATTTATGGCAAAGACGACGGCGGCGGCACCTCTGTTTTGTATCTTTCCCACGTCCCGTTTGAAAAACTGGGTCTGCCTGTCCTGAAAGACGAAGCTGTACCGCATATCAGTGAACGTACCGGCGATATCTTCCTGCCCGGTATCATTGTCGGCGGAACCGTCGCCCTGGCAGCTGCCCGGGTGGTCGTCAAAAACGGCGGGCTGGAGGATGAAGCATGAAAGCCGTGATGAAAACAGATAAATCCATCCCAGCCAGTTTTTACCCGCTGGTTTTGCTGACCCTGCTGGCGGTCGTACTATCGATCTACCGCCTGGTTGTCGGGCTGGGACCCACAACCAACATGAGCGACCATTACCCATGGGGCATCTGGATCACAACCGATCTCTTCCTGATCCCCCTGGCAGGCGCAGCTTTCACCATCTCCCTCATCACCTATTTTTTTGGCAGAGGAAGGTATCACACCATCATCCGGCCGGCAGTCCTGGCTGGTTTCCTGGGTTACGGCGTCGTCGGTGTCCTGCTCTTCCTGGATATCGGCCGCTGGCCGCAGTTCTATAACATCTTCGTTCCGGGTTTCATCAACGTTAATTCTTTCCTGGAAGAAGTCAGCATTTGTATCACCCTCTACACGGTGATCCTGGCGCTGGAAATAGCACCAATCTTCCTGGAAAAATATAATATTCAGGCACCCATCCGCTGGATCAATTCGGCTATCTACTGGATCGCCGGTGCAGGCATCATTCTTTCAACACTGCATCAATCCTCCCTCGGATCCATGTTCCTGCTGATGCCCTACAAGCTTCACCCCCTGTGGTGGACACCCGCCCTGCCGGTTCTGTTCTTCCTGCAGTCCATTTATACCGGGCTTGGAATGACAGCCATCGCCATCACCCTGGTGTGGCGTGCCATGAAGCTGCCGATCGACCGCATCCTTTTCAAGCGGATCGGGCAGGCAATGTCACTCATGCTGGCTCTTTACCTGGCAGTCAAGATCGG
>CAZBRI010000310.1:0-4362 GCA_964494055.1 uncultured Anaerolinea sp. | reverse complement strand
GATAGCTTCAGGTGACTGGAGTTCAGACGTGTGCTCTTCCGATCTGGTAAAAATATGCCGATTCCAGATTTTCAAAGTGTGATGCTTCCATTATTACGGTTTATGAAGGATAAAAAAGAACATTCCATTCCAGAAATCGTTTCCTATTTAGGTAAAGAATTTAAACTTACTCCACAGGAACTTGAGGAGCTGCTTCCTAGTGGGAAACAGACCATTTTTTATAACCGAGTAACCTGGGCTCGCATTTATATAGCAAAAGCAGGTTTGTTATCACAAATCAGGCGGTCCTATCATCAAATCACAGACCAAGGAATTAAAGTACTTGCTAACAACCCTGCAAAAATTAACTTGGAGTTTCTAAAACAATTTCCTGAATTTCTTGAATTTCGAGAACGAAAACAAAAAACTATTACCCCTTATATAACAGAAGAACAAATAAGTGAAAATCATACCCCAGAAGAGATACTCGAAGATGCATATCAAGAAATCCGGGAAGACCTTATCCAGGAAATTTTAGATACTGTTAAAACATGCCCTGCTTCCTTTTTCGAACGTCTTGTAGTGGAATTACTGGTAAAAATAGGGTATGGGGGTTCGCGCAAGGAAGCCTCACGTGCTGTTGGAAAGTCGGGTGATGGTGGGATCGATGGAATTATTGATGAAGACAGACTCGGATTAGATGCAATTTATATTCAGGCCAAACGTTGGGAAGGAAATGTGGGAAGACCAGAAATTCAAAAATTTGTTGGAGCCCTGATGGGAAAAAAAGCCAAAAAAGGGATTTTTATTACAACATCAGGTTTCACATCAGATGCTATTAGTTTTGCCCACACCATTGATTACAATGTTGTGCTTCTGGACGGGCGAAAAGTTGCAGAATTAATGATTGATTTTGATATCGGTGTTACTGAGGTTTCAGTGTATAAGTTAAAAAGGATTGATTCTGATTATTTTTCGAACAATTAGTGCTAGATGTTTCAAGAATTTTGAAATTTATTTATTGATTAGTACACGAAAGAAAAATAATTGCAAAATTGTTTATTGTGAGAACTTAAGATGACATTATCCATAACAGAAATTAATCCTTTCATACTCATCATCGGAATTAGCTTATATATCATAGGTTTTGTTTCCGGTTTGTTCACTCATAAGCGATGGCCGCACATTAGGCAAAATGAAGGCGAAGCTGAGGTTCATGATATTCTGACCCTTAAACTGGACCCGTTCAGGTATCATCTGCTTAATAACATCACAATTCCATACGGTGATGGAACGACACAAATTGATCACATATTGGTTTCCACTACAGGGATATTTATTATTGAAACAAAAAACTATTCGGGCTGGATATTTGGTAATGAAAATTCAAAACAATGGACACAGGTGATTTATAAGGTAAAAAACCAGTTTCAAAATCCTATTCATCAGAATTACTTACATTTACAAGAAATTCGGAAATTACTAGATTTCCTTCCTGAAAACCAGATTCATTCAATTGTTGTTTTCACTGGTGATGGCGAGTTTAAAACTCCGATACCGAAAGGTGTTTTATATCTTAACCAATTGATTGGGTACTTAATGGATTTTCCGGCTGATGTAATTTCCAACAATCGCATGGCTTTTTGCGTTGGAAGAATTGAGTGTAGCCGGTACCAGATGACAGAAAAGACAGATCTCCAACACCAAGAGTATCTCAACCAGAAATTTGGTGAATTCTCCTGAGGTAATTCAGTATTTAAATAAATCTGTCAATCTTCAAATACTTAAAAATAGATTATTTACTCTTTCCCATTATTACATTCCAAATCATTAGGGGAATAACAAAATTTCGATTTTTAGTGGCTTACTCTTCTTCCTCAATATCAGCTTCATAATCTTCCGGGTTAAAGTTTATACCCATCACATCACGGAGGAGAGAATCATCCCTGCGGCAGGTGTAGCCATAAGACTGCATGGCAGATACGATTTCGTCCATACGATTGACATCCAATATTAGTACATCGCCTTTCGGGGCCAACCCTGAACATAAGTAATAATGAGTGATCTTGCCGTACTTATCCTGAATATCCTGCGGGACCCAGCTGCTCATTTCGATTTCAGGGAAAGCAGGTTGGGTCTCGCTGTCTCCTTGTATATACACTTCATTCGGGGTAAAACGGCGGTCATCAGGGAAGTAATATTTTTCAATATCTTCCGGCAGCACATCACCCGGTGCATTAAAGTAAAAACTGGATTTTGTATATCGATCATAGATCTGCTTGGAGACCATTTTTCTGAACTCTCCCCAAGTTTTGGCATTCATAAAACCATTGAAAATATCGGTGCAGTACTTAACCCGGCTTTCAGTCATGAAAACAAGTTCATCTATCAGCAGCCCATAAACCAATTCTTTCTCTTCCATAAAAAATACCTCCTCTGAAATAAACCTGCGAGTGGATTCTTTCCCTTTAACAAATGGGGTGCTTAGACCCCGTACAGCCCCTGCATCTTTTTCACTTCTTCAATACATTCCTGCCTCAGGGTGTCCGGCGATAGCACTTCGGCATTGGAGCCATACTGCAGCACCCAGCGTTTGACCTCGCCCATTCCGCTTGTTGTGAAGCGGATAATGATGCCGCCATCCGGCAGCTCTTCAATCGACTGCGAGACGTGCCAGGAGCGTTCGCGGATGTAGCGGGCGGTGCCGGCTGTGAAGCGGATGGCTACATCCATAGTCTCCAGCCCGCGTTCAGCCTGGAAAGCGGTCTGCAGGTATTCAGAAACGGAGAAGTTCGGATCACGCTGGAATTGTTCGTTCAGCACCTTCCACTCTTCCATGCGGCCGACGGCGAAGTTGCGGATCGTTTGCCGCAGCTCATCGAAAGCTGTCAGGTACCAGTCACCGCGCAGGTTGCTGAGATGCAGCGGGTGAACAGTGCGCTCGGTATGTTCGTCGCGGCTGGCAGTGTAATAACGCATCCATATCTTCTTATTTTCTGATATCGCCTGGTGCAGATCATACAGGGCACGCTCGTTGGTATCCATCAAGGTGGAGCCTGTAAAAGTGTAAAAGGTGCGCAGGTTTTCGAGCTTGATGGTAACGGGAGCGTTGATGTTTTGCGCGAGCCGATCGACTGCGGAGCGCAGCGTTTCTTCCATCGAGGTACCCAGGTAACGCCGGGCGACCTCGATGGAAAGAAAAAACGCCAGTAACTCCCCTTCCGTTACGATTATCCCTGGCAGGACCCAGGATTCGTCAGCATACTTCCACCCGCGCCGTTTGCGATCGAAGACGATCGGAGCCCCCAGGCGGTGCAGCATGAAGTTACGGTCGTTGAATATCACCCGCCGGCTGACTTCCAGGCCCCTGGCGAGGTCATCGGCACCGGGATATTTTCCGTTCCGTATCTGCCGGTCAATTTCCATGATCCGTTCAAGCTGCTGACGTTGTGACATCGGTTCCTGCCTTTCAAGTTATCCGCTGTAAGTGTAACAAAGTGCAGTGCACCCAGTGTGCACTCTCAGGATTCATTTTACTCTTTTTGGAAATTGGTCAATAGTGTTGAAGGTCAGGCAGATCGGTATGACAGGGTCACCGGTCTGCAGGAGGCGATGGGTTTTTTTGTGGATTTTTTCGCGGAGAATACGCGAAAAAATCCACTTGCGGGGCAGTGCAATGATGACGATGGTCGTTTATAGACATTTTGACTATTGCAACATTTGCGGGATGAATTATGACTATTGTTTCCACCTGAGGGGATTTGACAAGGACAGGGTTGCCGGTTTTGGATTATAGTTTTTTTACGGCAATATTAACAATTCGCAAAATTCGATTCATTCGTGTAATTCGTGATAAATTATTCTTAATTGAAAAGGGATAATGAGCAGTAAACAAAGAGGAGAAGATAAAGATGAGCATTATTGCCGGTGTGGATGGCTGCAGGGGCGGGTGGTTTTTTGCGAGGCAGGATGAAAAGGCTGGAAGGATCGATTCGGGTGTCTGCAATAATTTTTCGGACCTGCTGCAGGAATTATCAGGCACTGAGGTGATCGGTATCGATATTCCGATCGGGCTGCTGGAGCGCGGCGCCCGCAGCTGCGATGTGCACACCCGTACCCTATTGGGAGCAGGCCGGGGCAGCAGCGTCTTCCCTGCCCCGATCCGCGCAGTGCTGGGTGCTGTTGATTACCGGGATGCCTGCCTGATACGCTTTGAGATAGAAGGCAAGCGCATGTCACAGCAGGCCTGGCATATTGTAAAGAAAATCAAGGAAGTGGATGATGCGTTGTCTTCGAACCCTGCGCTGCAGCAAAAGGTGTACGAGGTACACCCGGAGAGATCGGAAGAGCACACGTCTGAACTCCAGTCACCTGAAGCTATCT
>CAZBRI010000309.1:0-4374 GCA_964494055.1 uncultured Anaerolinea sp. | reverse complement strand
CTGCCATTCCAGTGAACGGCAATCGAGGTATAAAAGCCTGTCCGTCACGCCGCAGGCTGATGCAAACTGATCCATGATGCCGCAATTGACACCCACATACTTGTTTTCTGCCTTTTGCGACAGCAAAGCTAACGCCATTGGAGACCGGGTCCAACCGCCAACCGACTGCCATACATTTGCAAATGCCATTTCAACTGAAGCAGATGAACTCAACCCTGAACCTCTAGGGACATCTGACAAAAAAACGGCATCCACCGGCCTGGTTTCAAGCCCTTCTTCTTGCAGTGCCCACATTACACCAGCCGGATATTTAACCCATTCGGGCATTATAGAACCATCCAGGCAGGTTTTTGCCTGAAGGTTCGCAGCCGAAAAAGATGCCTTTTCATTAAAATCAGCCGCCACGAGAGTTGAATAATTATTTTCAGATAATGAGAAGGCAGCAAAGGTCGCCCTGTCAATCGCAGCCGGTAACACAAAGCCATCGTTATAATCAACATGTTCTCCAAGCAAATTTACCCTGCCCGGTGCGCGTGAAATTTGTTCAGGATTCTTCCCGAATATTTCCTTATATGCTGTGATGGCTTTTTCTTTTGTGTTCATATTTACCTGGGACTCTGAGAATTAATTTTACTTAGTTTTATAATGAATTTTGGGCAGGGACCGTAATCGGTCAGCTGCCGATTCCGGTGTAATATCCCGTTGCGGCATGGCCAACATCTCATAACCTACCATGAATTTTCGAACTGCCGCAGAGCGTAACAAAGGCGGATAAAAATGTGCATGCAATACCCACTCCGGGTGCGGCTGTCCATCCGTCGGGGCCTGGTGAAATCCCATGGAATAAGGAAAAGATATCTCAAAAAGGTTATCGTACATGGTCGTGACCTGTTTGAAGATATCCGCCATTGAAGTGATCTCTTCAGGGGTCAAATCATTTAAAGAACGGCAGGCGCGATGTGAAACAACCAGTACTTCGAACGGCCAGACTGCCCAAAACGGCACGACCGCCGAAAAATGAGTGCTTTGCGCAACCAGCCTGTCCTTTTGCTTGATTTCTTCAGCGAGATAATCCAGCAATAAATGCTGTTGATTAACCAGGAAATACTCTTTTTGAGAGGTTAATTCTTTTTCAATTTCATTCGGTAATTGTGATTGTGCCCAGAGCTGACTGTGAGGATGCGGGTTTGAGCATCCCATGGCCGCGCCTTTATTTTCAAAAACCTGGACGTATTTAATGAATTCTTTTGATGCAAGATCAGCCGATTCCCTGGCCCAGGTATTGATCACAGCCGTGACCGCCTCAACATCTAATTCCGGCAGCGTCAGGTCATGCCTGGATGAGAAACAAACCACCCTGCAAAGCCCTTGTTCTGCAGCCGCGATTAGCAAATTTCCCGGGGCTGCCTGTGCATCACCTGCTGATTTCAAACTGAACTCATCCGGGTTTTCGGGCAAATCCGGGAGCAAAGAGGCAAAATCGTTTTCAAAAACATAGGTACCGCTGTATTCAGTATTATGGATCCCGCCTGCCCTTTCATTGCCCGGGCATAAATAGCAGGCAGGGTCATAAGCCGGAAGGTCAGCTGCAGCCGTTTTCTCAACCTGGCCCAGCCAGGGTCGTTTTGAACGATGCGGTGATACCAGAACCCATTCTCGCGTGAGCGGATTAAATCGTCGATGTGGGGATTCAAACATAAAAATTCTTTCCTTTTCCAAAATTACAACATCACTACAAAATCATTATAAATGTAAAAATTAAATTTTCCGTCACTTTTGTCTGAGTAAAGAGTACCTTTTTAGCAGATGATTAAAAATTAAATGATTCATTCATCCAACCTGATCCACTTTTCAAGTACCGCCCGCATGTCATTCAGCCGGATTGGTTTGCTCAAATAATCATCCATTCCTGCTGATAAACAGGTTTCTCTATCTCCCAGCATGGCATTCGCAGTGACGGCAATGATCGGGATGTGCTTTTTTGAACCAGCTTCCTGCAGCCTGACCAGCTTTGTAGCTGTGAGCCCATCCATATCCGGCATATTGATATCCATCAGCAGCAAGGAAAATCCATCCGGATTGTTTTTGATCAATTCAATCGCGTCTAATCCATTGCTTGTGTGAATCGTTTTCAGGCCGAAAATTGCCAGCTGCTGTTCAAACAAATTTCGGCTTCCCATATCATTTTCAACAATTAAAACCGGTTTATAGCTTTCGAATTTCACAAGGTACTTTTTCTGCTTCAGGATGTTTTCTTCTTTTTCTGAAGGTTCGCTGTCAACTAATTGTCCATCCTTTTTAATCAATAACGGTAATGAAAACCAAAAAGTTGATCCCTGTTTTTCATTTGTTATATAACCCAGCTCACCATGCATCAACTCAACCAGTCTGCGTGATATTGCCAGCCCCAAACCTGTGCCGCCATATTTCCGGGTCACACTCTCATCAGCCTGTGTGAAAGGATCAAAGAGGTGCTTCCGTTTTTGTTCAGGAATGCCGATCCCGCTGTCTTCAACAGAAAATGTGGTCAAAATGTAATTCTTGTTCATATTGGTGCCGTTTACCCGGATATTGATTTCACCCTTTTCAGTAAACTTAACCGCATTGCTCAATAAATTGAGTAATACCTGCCCGATCCTTACTGGATCCCCGGATAATTGGGCAGGAACGACAGGATCAATCGAAAGATTGATCTTGATTCCTTTCCGATTTAGTTTTTCTTTATATAGATCGACGACATCAGCAGCCAGTTTTTCAATTGATATTCTTTCTGTTTTTATCACCAGCTTGCCAGCTTCGATCTTCGAAAAATCGAGAATATCATTCAGAATCCTCAATAAAGAGGCGGCTGATTCACTGATGATGGCGGCGAATTCCCTTTGTTCTGCATCCAGGTTGGTTTCCATCATGATTTCATTCATCCCGATGATCGCATTCATCGGGGTGCGTATCTCATGACTCATCATCGCCAGGAATACGCTTTTAAGGTTCGAAGCCTCAAGCGCACGGTCTCTTGCATTGGCAAGATCCTTGTTCTTGGCTTCAATCTCATAAGAATATTGTTGAAGCTGCCGGGATGCTTCTATCCTTTCCAGCTCTGTTTTGATCCATTGTGACATCAAACTTAAAAAGTCTTTTTCACTGTCTGTAAATGAGAGATCAATAGGATGCTTACTAAAAAAAGAAAGAATACCATCTTTTTTTCCTGTAATACGTATTGGTGAGCCCAGGAAAGCGTGTATTCCATTTTTCCGGAAATGAGTATATTCATCATTGCCGGCATCCAAATTATTCGTAAAACTGATGATTAGGCCATTATCCATTTCTTCATCAGAATACATGTGACCGGGGGAAATTTTATCACCCGCCTTGATTGAACCATCTGGTGTGTCACAGTTAAGCACAACCAGTTTGCCGTTTTCTATCATAGAAAAAACTGCAAAATCAAGTCCAAACCTTTTTTTCCCCATTTTCATAAATGATGATAATTTTGTTTCAAATAAATCATGGCTGGATGCAATATCATACAGTGTCCGAATGGAAAGTTCGCTGTTTCGCAAAGCCTCTTCTGTTTTCTTCAAAGCAGTAATGTCTGTTCCGATTCCGATTAAAAAATCTTTCGGGCCCTTTGCGTCCGAGATTAAAAAAGTGTGCCAGGAACCATCTTTGTGCCTGATAATGTGTTCATATGGATTGGTATCAACGCTGATTTTTCCGCCGGCTGCCTGCCGGACGTAATTCTTCTCTTTTTCAATATTTCCTTCAGAAAATCTCTCCATATTCCACCAGCCATCACCAAGAAGTTCTGAAGGATCGTAACCCAGTAAAGTCTTGACTGATGAGCTGACATACACGATCTGCCCCTGACTATTGGAAACAATAAGCAGGTTCCCGATCATGCTGATAATGCCTGAAAACAATTCATTTTCGGTCATGCCGGTATCAAGCGCCGTTATCTGCTTGAATACAATGGCTGAATATTTTTTACCGGATATATCATAATCCCCTAAAAGACCTTCGACATGAATACTTTCACCGCTGGATTTCTTCAAATAAAGTTTTCTGCTTTCAATAAACTCTTTTTGATCCCAAAATTCAGGGGACTCATCCACAAATTTATCGTTATCTTCCAAATTGCCGCTAATAAATACGATGGTCGAAATGTTACGGCCGATTAATTCATCCGCATGGTACCCGAGCAGTATTTCAACAGCCGGATTTGACCGGGTTATGATCTTCTGTTTATCAAAAACCAGTATCGGGTTCGAAGAGAATGAAAATAATTGTTTCAGCATCAGTGTTCATCCTGAAAATAAAAGACTTACAAAAGATCGGAAGAGCACACGTCTGAACTCCAGTCACCTGAAGCTATCT
>CAZBRI010000308.1:0-4376 GCA_964494055.1 uncultured Anaerolinea sp. | reverse complement strand
AGACCAGAAGGGCTATGCTGAACTTGCCCGCCTGTATTTTATCCTGCATAGCGACCACGAATCCGGCAACGTTTCAGCCCATACCATGCACCTTGTGGGATCTGCCCTTTCCGATCCTTATCTTTCATTCTCAGCTGCCTTAAATGGTCTTGCTGGTCCTTTGCATGGTCTCGCAAACCAGGAATGCCTTGGCTGGCTTCTGGATGTCCATAAAATGTTTGGCGGCGTCCCATCCCGCGAAGATCTTTACAAATTTGCCTGGGACACTCTCAACAGCGGTAAGGTCATCCCCGGTTATGGTCATGCAGTTCTGCGTGTTCCAGATCCCCGCTATACCGCCCAGATGAAATTTGCCAAGGAACGCTTCCCCGAAGATGAACTCGTACGCCTTGCTGACCTTGTCTTTGATGTTGTGCCGGCAGTCCTGAAAGAACAGGGCAAAGCCAAGAATCCAGCTCCAAACGTGGATGCGATTTCAGGTACCCTGCAGTATTTCTATGGTGTCCGTGATTTTGACTTCTACACTGTATTATTTGGCGTCGGCCGCGCATTAGGCGTTACCCCTAACTACGTTTGGGCTCGTGCCCTTGGTCAGCCGATCGAACGGCCAAAATCCTTATCCACCAAAATGCTTGAGGATATTGTTAAAGCCTCTGCAGTATAAAAAAATATTTGTAAATATAAAAAGGACCTCGATTGTTTGGGGTCCTTCTTTATTTTAAATTCCTATGAAAAGTGTTCTATTTCAAATCAGGTATTCCAAGAGTATCCATCAGGAAAGCATAATCAAAAGCGATCTCTTTCAGGAAATCATACCGGCCTGATGCACCGGCATGCACGGCATCAAAATTAGTTTTAAGCAGCAGGGTATTGTTGTCAGTTTTTAGCTCACGCAGCTTTGCTGTAAATTTTGCCGGCTCCCAATATGCCACACGGGGGTCATTCAGCCCGGTTGTTACAAGAATATGCGGGTAAGCTGTTTCGCGGATGTTATCGTATGGGGAATACGACATCAAGTAATCGAAATAGGTTTTATCTTCCGGATTTCCCCATTGATCATATTCCAGTGTTGTTAGTGGAATGCTGGGATCACTCATGGTATTTACCACGTCAACAAAAGGTACTTTAGCGATCACTGAATGGAATAAATCTGGCCGCATCGTTAAAGCAGCTCCGACGAGAAGTCCTCCAGCACTGCCGCCCATAATGGCCAGCTTTTCTTTTGCTGTATATTTTTCATTAATCAGATGTTCAGCACAGGCAATAAAATCTGTGAATGTATTTCTTTTATTCAGCATTTTCCCATCGTCATACCAGGCGCGTCCCATTTCGGATCCGCCCCGGATGTGGGCGATCGCATATATAAAACCTCTTTCAAGAAGGCTCAACCGGTTCGTATTAAAAGACGGGTCAGTGCTGGCACCATAAGAACCATAACTATAAAGCAGGCATGGATTATTTCCATTTTTCTTAAGTCCCTTTTTATAAACGATGGACATCGGAATTAAAGTTCCATCAGCCGCAGGGGCTAATATCCGTTCAGATATGTAATCTGCCTTTTGATACCCGCTTGGTATTTCCTGTTCCTTCTGAATATTCCATTTGTGATCTTGAAGATCATAATCGATCACAGAATTTGGAGTGACAAGTGATGTATAGGTAAAACGGAAATAGCGTGTTGAATATTCCGGGTTTTTTTCCGGGAATACCATGTAACTGGGTTCTGGAAATTGCACATAATGTACATCACTTACTAAATCTGGAGCTGAAATTCGAAGCTGGCATAAACCGCCTTTCCTTTCGAGAAGCAGGATATGATTTTCAAAAATTTCAATTTCCTCGACGAATACATCAGGGCGATGGGATATGATCTCTACCCAGTTATCTTTGCCCGATTTATCGATCCCTGTCGTCATCACCCGGAAATTTTGAGCATTTTCATTCGATAAAATGATAAATGAATCCCCATGATGTGATGCAAAATATTCCATTCCGGGATCCCGTTCCTGAAGCAATTGCAAACTGCTATCAGGCTTATCTGCCTGTAAAAACCTCATTTCCCTGGTATTCGTACTCACATGGTATGTCATGATAAAAGAATTGCTGCGTGTTTTGAGCACAAAAAGAAAATAAGTCTCATCCTCTTCATGGAAAACTAATGCATCCTTACCAGCGTCGGTCCCAAGGGAATGCCTGAAAAGCTTGCAAGGCCTGAGTGCAGCATCCAGCGTCAAATAAAATATGGTCTTGCTGTCATTGCTCCATTCGACCCCGCCGTGATTGTAAACAGATCCCCAGGTATTTTCGAAGACTTCCGGGTGATGTTCGCCGGTCACCAGGTTTTTGATCTTCAATATACATTTTTCTGAACCGTCAGGATCAATAGAATAAGCCAGTTTATTCCCGTCCGGGCTGACAGAAAATGCTCCAAGCCTGCAGAATGATTTCCCTTCTGCCGCATTGTTCAGGTCGATCAGGATTTCTTCAATTGCACCCTGTGAATTAGCTTTTCGGCAGTAAATTGGATACTGCTTTCCAGCCTCAGTTCTGGTGTAATACAGATGCTCACCGAATTTTTCCGGAACGGAGCAATCGCTTTCTTTTATGCGGCCTTTAAGTTCGGTGAATAATTTTTCCTGGACTTTTTTTGTATGCTGCATCATTTCTTCCAGGTAATCATTTTCTGAATGTAAGTACTTCAATACTTCAGGATCCTCCCTATTTCGCATCCAGAAATAATTATCGATACGAGTTTGATTGTGCTGCGTAATACTGAATGGGCGTTTGAGAGCGAAAGGTTGATGGATATTTTTCATGTCAATCAATTTACCCGATTTTTTCTTGAATGATATTTTTTCGAGTGTTTAAGTACCTGTCCAGGTCAGGAGTGGATTTTTCATATTCCTGGTTCATCAAATTTGAAGAAATGATGAAATCTGCAGTTGCCCGATTGGATGCGGTAGGGATATTGTATAGAACCGCTAATCTCAATAAGGCCTTGATATCCGGATCATGCGGCTGCGGCTCCAAAGGATCCCAGAAAAAAATCAGGAAATCGATCTCTCCTTCTGCTATTTTTGCACCGATCTGCTGATCACCGCCGATCGGACCGGATTTAAACTGGGTGATTGGCAGACCCAGTTCGTGTTCTAACAGGGAACCAGTGGTACCTGTCCCGAATAAGTGATGATGTGATAGGGTCCCCCGGTTAAACCGTGCCCATTCGAGCAGATCTGTTTTTTTATTATCATGCGCAACTAATGCGATGGTTTTTTTTATGCCTATTAATTCGTGTGATTTAGTCATTATGATCTGAGCCTTTTAAAAAAGTTATCAATTATTCAAAATTTCCGCAATGAATTGTAATGCCGAACGTTTTATCCAGAAATATTATATCTCTCGCGAGAGTCGAAAACTAGAAATGTATTGAACCGGGAGTGTAAAAAAAACTCCCCGTAAATCGCGGGGAGTTTGACAATTTATGGTTTTGTTGTTGCTTCCGGGGCGATACCTTGCCAGGAAAATACCCTGTCCAGCGAATTTTCACCTGCACTGTCCCAAATGGGTTTTCCCTGTTCGTCTGAGCCAGTCTGCCTGACAGTCGTGATGAACCACCGGTAAATATGCGGCGCATTGTCCTTCGGCCTGAAGGAAACCGGGACGATAAACTTTGTATCATTGACATATTCTGTCAGCCGTCTGCCCTGTCCGTCAGTCACATCTTCGATCGTCACCAGGTATGACTCATTATCGCGCAGGGTACCAATGGAGGCCCATTGCAGGGAAATGCTGTCATCAGCCAGGGTAAATGATGCCCCGTCAGCCGGCAGTAACAGGTTGGCGGCAGGGTATGGCGGCGGGATGGTGGCTGTTGGGGTTGGCCCCGGGGTTGCAGCCCGCTCGCACAGAGGAATGGTCAGCGGCATTCCGAGGTAAACATTATCAGTTGGAAGTCCGTTGTAGGCCTTGATCGCCTCGGCAGGGACAGCATAATTTGCGGATATTGTACCGAGGGTATCATTTTCCTGCACCGTGTACACAACTTTATTACAGGCTGCAAGGGTAGCTTGTGCTGGTTCCAGTGTATTCGTTGCAGCAGGTAGGGGTGTTGGGGTTGCATAAGGCACTTTGATCTGCTGCCCGATAGACAGAGTATTGCATTGTGCTGGAAGATTATTAAGAATGATGATGCTCTGCACAGAAACTCCAAAGCTGACTGCAATGGATGTGCAGGTGTCACCAGTGGCTATCGTGTAGTCGAACGGCGGCTGCGTTGTTGCTGTTGGAACCGGTGTCGATGTGAGTGCTTCGGTTGGCTCAACCGTTGCTGTTGTTGTGGGTGTTATTGTGGCTGTACCAGCCGCAGGGCTGCTGAC
>CAZBRI010000307.1:0-4390 GCA_964494055.1 uncultured Anaerolinea sp. | reverse complement strand
CCCACCAACAGATGGAGGGTATGTTCTCGTAATAAAAAGTATTTTCATGAATCTCCAAAAGTGCAATTATATTCTTTGTTATAATTATTTTTTATTCGTGAAAAAATCACTTGTTTAATTGTTGAGAATTTTGATAGAAATTATTTTTTTTTTATCATTTATTACCATATTTAAGAATATAAGACACAAATAACAGTGTCCTAATCTTGTTATTTATGATTTTAGCCTATTAGCAAACCGTAACCGTTTTAATTCATATAATAATTTATCCTGATTTAACCTTAACCGGTTCAGCATATCAGCAACCAGGGCGATGATCAGGACAAGCATTCCAAAAATAATAAAACCCAGGCCGATAAAACCGGTCGATTTATACGGGGTGAAACTACCCGTTAAACCATAATGTCCCATCAGGAATAACTCAAAACCGGTTCCGATTGCCAGGCATAAACTGCCAAAACCGCCAAAGACCCGCATGGGCTGGTAATCGAGTAATACCCGTAAAATAATTTTGGTGGTCTGGGCTGCATAATTTGTTATGCTTGCTGCAACCCGCGATTTTCTGTTAGGATCATATTTAACATGAATCGGCATTTCCTGGATATTCAAACCGTGATATGCCAGGGATAAAATGGTTTCATGCGTGTAAGTAAATTTCCCGAAAATATTAAATCTCAGGAGCGCTTCCCGGCTGTAAGCCCGGAAACCGCATGATACATCCTGGAATGTCTGCCCGCTGACGGTGTTGATGATTTTTGCAACTCTTTTATTCCCCCAATATTTTATTTTCGGCATATTTTCTGGAATGCCAGAAATGAAACGGCTGCCGATCACCATATCAGCTTTGTTTTGAATGATCGGCTGAATGATTTCGGTAATTTCAGCAGGGTCAAACTGACCATCGGCGTCAAAGCCGACAAGGACATCCGCATTATTCTCCAGGGCGAATTCAATCGCCGAGTGAAAAGCCGATCCAACCCCGCGGTTACGGTGATGAGATATGACGTAAGCGCCGGCACTGACAGCCAGTGCGGCAGTCTGATCTGTACTGCCATCATCTACAACCAGGACGAGGATGCTTTCAATCCCTTCCAACTTACCCGGAAGATTGCGGATCACATTTTGAATTGTTTCAGCTTCGTTTAAAGCCGGCAAAAAAATTACACATTTCATTGCTGCCTCGATAGAGCAATTTTTAATAAAAAAATCAGGAACTAACACGGGCTGTAAAATTACCCGGGGAAATATTCCAAACAGTCCTGCTGCATCTTATTTATCTGAAATTACATAAGTGCTGGATTGGCAGAGTTCCTGATTGACGGCAGATTCTATTTTCATTTCAGGGTTCGCAAGCTTGTATTTAAAACCCTGCTTGGTATCACCAATTACACAAACAAAATCGGAACTTTGAACTTTAATTTTATATACCTGGAACATTGAACCATAATTGACGATGGGGGAACGAAAATTAATTTTCCAGGGAATTGAAGTGAAGAAATTGATGTTTTGAAAAATAACAAATGAGAACAGGCAAATCTGCAGAATTAATACTAACTTTTTGACTGGCAGCATTTCAACCGGGTTATTTTTGATGGTCCATAATAAAATAATGGCCAGGTTGAGAGGTAAAAAGAGCCAGTAGCGGAGCAAAAAGGAAGAAGGTAATAAACCTGTAAATATGAAATAAGAAAGGATAAACAAGAAACCAGCGATCGTTTCTTTCTTTTTCGTGACCGATATGCTGACCAATAAAAAAGCAAACCACAGGGCAAGGTTACCGGCAAAAAAACCGCCGGATTTGTAGGCTTGCAGTTTGTTATTTGCCCAGACAGACGCCATCTCAACGTTCCATAATGTACCGGTATTATTCGTCCACAGAGGGAATTCGGAGAGGCTGAGTAAATAATTTTTGAAATTGGATCTATCCGCTGTATTTAATTCGGTTGATCTTTGAATAGACAGGGGATTATTGATGATAATCTGCCCCTGATATGGGCCAGTCAGCTGAAAATTTCCAACCCGGATAGACAACGGATAAAAAGGATTGTTGAACCGGTAGGTGTTGACCAGGTAATTCAAACCGAAAAGAATTACACTGATCAGGTTGACCAGCATAAAACCAGTGAAAAACCGCCTTTTAATTATTTTGTCATTTCCCCTAATTATTTCCCTGTTCATGATCAGGAAAACTATAAAAGTTAAAATCCAGAATGGGGCAGCAATTTCAACCGCCTGGAACTTGATATTTGCAGCAATATCGAGGGGTAAAAGAATGAAAAATAGATTCTTATTTCCGAAGTTTTTTTGATTAATGGCGTATATTAAATTGACCAGTGCCATGCTTAAGAAACTGTTGGCAGGCAGGTCGGTGTAACTGGTGACGCTGTGAAGCAACACCAGCGGGATGCTGAAGAAAAATAATGTCACCATCCAGAACTGAATTTTTAGCCTGGTTGAGACCAAAATTGTAAGCAGTAGAATTGAAAAATAACCAAAAAAATTAGCCGTTGAAATAATCCCGGTTGTCCGCCATAGAAAGCCCTGGATCATTTCGGCAAGTTTCGGCATTCCATCAAACAGCGGTTCAAGATGACTGTAAAAAAGGTAACCTGATTTCGGGAAAATCCCTGCCAATCTTGACGCAAACGGCAGGTGATAATACATCGAATCCCAGGATGTATCGAAATGGGTAAAAGCCCTGATTGCTAATAACAACCATAATAGAACAGCAGGTAAGCTGAAAACAATGTTATATATTTTTGGACTAAATAATTTCCAAAGCTCATATAACTTCGATCGATTGTTAAATTGTGTGTCCGTTGATAACATCCTGTCAATTTCCTACTAATTCCATTATTAAGCTTAATGTGATTTATTATATCAATAGAATGTTTTTAATTCGTTTTAATCAAAAGTGAGTATGAAGATAGAGTCACCAATTACTAATCTCGTGATCATGAATACAGACGGAGATAAAACCGATGATTATTCGCCTCATCACGGCTACCCCTGCCGGTACGGGGCATGGTGCGAGGAAAGTTCATAGGCAGCAGGATGCAGGAGGTGGCGGTTGAAGCCGGGTATACTGCCGGGGGGGAGTATGTGTAGGTTAGATAGGGGGGTGAGGGGAATGTTTAGCGGTAAAAATGGCCTGCTGCGGCAGAAATAATCATCAAAAATCAGGCGTCAGCACAATTGGTTTTCCAGCCCGATTTTTTTTGCGGCTTCAAACCATCAAAAGAAAAATATTGATTAAATGACGATGTGCCCGGAAGGATAATCTGGACGCAGGGAATTATCCATGATGATAGTCTGGTTTGAAATGGATGTGCCAATTTTCTCATTTTATATGGTCAACGTTTTTTACTTCAATTTCATGGTTTATAATACAATTGTCAACAAGGTCAAATAAATATGAAAACATTGGCCGATCTATAAATCCCGGATAATCAAAATAGGTAAATATCGGAATTTGAACCTGTTTTACTTTCCATCATTGATAATTATTTAAACCGGAAGAATATGAAATAATTCTTTCTAACTACCCGGTAAAGTGTCATTGTTTTTTTTTGATAAGAGCATGAATGCAGAATTCTAGAAATCAAAATTTCACACCAATTGTGATAACCCCTCCCGGAAAACTTGAGTTCCCCGATTTTCGTGAATTATGGGAATATAGGGGATTATTTTTTTTCCTGGTTCAGCGTGATCTGAAGGTTCGCTTTCAACAAACGATGATCGGTTTTCTATGGATTGTACTGCAGCCATTAATCCAGATGCTGATATTTTATGTCATCCTGGGGATACTGGTAAAAGTTCCGACAGGCAATATTCCGTACCATTTATTCTATCTATCGGGTTTTGTACTCTGGCAGTTTTTTTCACAGGTGGTTAATAGCAGTGCGATAAGCCTGGTTGGGAACATCAGCATCATAATAAAGTCATATTTCCCCCGGCTGGCTCTTCCCTTATCATCAGTGGTTGGGGCCCTGGTGGATTTTTTTGTATCATTGGTAATATTATTAGTTTTCCTGCTGATTAATGGTCATTATCCAATTACATTCAGGTATTTCTTCATTCCAATTATTCTAATTCTTACAACAATTTTTGCATCCGGGGTGGGTTTGCTTTTCGGGGCATTGATGGTTGTCTTTCGTGACACAAAAAACCTCCTCGGGTTCGTTATGATGATTTGGATGTATATTTCGCCCATCATGTACCCTGTTTCCCTGGCTCCAGAAAAATATAAAATATTTTTCTACCTCAATCCTCTAACAAGCCTGGTGGATAGTTTCCGCTGGGTTTTTTTGCAGGCCGGTGACCTGCCCCGGTTCAGTTACATGGCGGTATCATTTTTGGCAGCCTTAATTATTTGGATCTGTGGTGCCCT
>CAZBRI010000306.1:0-4392 GCA_964494055.1 uncultured Anaerolinea sp. | reverse complement strand
ATCGCCATCATGTTACCAATCCAAAAACGCTCAATCCCCTCCGTGGTTTACCCGCAAGTGGATTTTTTGCGCACGCCCTTCGCGCAAAAAATCCACAAAAAAGATCCTCTTGCTCCCCCTTCCTCAGAATAATGAAAAAACAGCCAAAAAAAACTGCTCCTCACCGCAGTTTTTTAAATAATTTACTCATTTTTTCGCTGCTCTTTACGGATGATTTACAGGGATTGACGCAGCTTTGTGATAACTTTAACCTGTCGTTAAGTAGTTATTCTTGGGCTTATTATTTTAATTAAACGAGAAAATTTATGAATATTGTTTTCGATATCAGTGAAGACGAAGTCCCGATTTTTTTAGCGGAGGTGGATGAACATTTACAGGTACTGGATGATATCCTCATCCGCCTGGAAAAAGAAGCCGCTGATACCGAACTCGTTCAAACTGTATTCCGCTCCGCCCACACCATTAAAGGCATGGCAGGTATGATCGGCCACCGCCGGATGACCGAAATCACCCACGCCCTTGAAACAATACTGGACGGGGTCAGGAAAAATAGTATTCAAATCTCAACCCCCCTGATTAATTCCTGCCTGGATGCTGTCGACCGTTTGCGGATACTGCGCGAAGAAGTCATCACAGCCCAAACCAGTGAAGTGGATATGGAAGACCTGATCCAATCCCTCAAGGACCTTGCCATCCCCGGCAAAGAAGCTGCCGCCCCGGCAGAAGAAAAAAAGCCTGCAGAAATAAAAATTGATGCAGTGAGTGAACCGGAACCGGTTAAAACCCCGGTTATCCCGGCCCTGGTCGCAGAACCTCCGGATGCAGTTGCAGCCCCCGCACAGCCGGTGAAAAGAACAGTAAAAGTAGCCGCTGCCATCGCACCAGATACCATTGCCTCTGCCGCCCGCGCCTTTCAGCTGATGATGGCCCTCCAGGAAGCCGGCGAGATCCAGGAAATGGATCCCACCCAGGCCCAGATCGAAACAGCCACAGCAGTTACTAAGTTTACTGCCTCAATTCTCACAACCGAACCGCAGGAAAAGATCAGTATCAATCTCAACCGGATCTCTGGTTTTGAAGATATCTCCCTGGATGGCATCAGTATTTTTGTAAAAGAAACCCCTGTTCAAGCCCCTCCAACAGAACGGCGCGCTGACCGCCGGTCCGACAGCAGTGCTGCTGAGAGATCCAGCGCTTCAGGTGAACAAAACCCACAGGCTGAAAGGCGTGCCGACAGGCGTTCTGATAATAATAACGGATCAGACCAGGCAAATGCAGCTGGTCAGCCGGGCGGGGATGTCTTCTATGGAAGGCGAAGCACGGATGATCCGAGCCGGCGTGTTCCTGAACCCGCCAACAAACCTGTTTTGGATGTCACCGGCCGCCGCAGCACCGATATGACCGTCCGCACGAACGTTGAACGCCTGGACAGCCTGATGAACCTGGTAGGTGAGCTGATCACCGACCGCAATCACCTGCAGCAGATCCGCACCCGCCTGGAAGCAGATTCCCGCCTGAACGGTGAGATCGAAAACCTGTCGGAATCAGTCACCCATCTTGGCCGCATCACCGACCAGCTCCAGGAAGAAGTCATGCGCATCCGCATGCTGCCGGTCGGCAGTGTCTTTAACAAATTCCCGCGCATGGTGCGCGATATGGCTCAAAAGGTCGGGAAACAGATCGATGTCATCATCCGCGGTGAAGATACCGAGATGGACCGCTCCATGATTGAAGAAATAAACGACCCCCTGATACACCTGGTGCGTAACTCGGTTGATCATGGCATTGAAAGCCCCCAGGCCCGCATTGCCGCTGGTAAGCCTGAGCGCGGAACACTGACCCTTACCGCCCGGCATGAGCAGGGCCGTATCATTCTGACGGTTGAGGATGACGGCGGCGGCATCGATCCGCAGAAGCTGAAAGCCAGTGCATTACAAAAGGGCTTGATCACACCTGAAGAAGCTGCCTCTTTAACTGAAGAACAGTCCATTGACCTGATGTTCATGGCGGGCTTATCCACCGCCCAAAAGATCACAGATATATCAGGGCGCGGTGTCGGTCTGGATATCGTCAACACCAACATTCAGCGCGTCAACGGTTCGATCGATGTGCAAACACAGCTGGGTTTTGGAACGCAGTTTCAGATCATCCTGCCGCTTACTCTCGCCATCGTTCCCTCGCTGCTGGTTAATGTCAACCATGCCACATTTGCCATTCCGCTGGTGATGATCACAGAAACCTTGCGCATCGAAAAATCGGATATCAAATCAGTCTACCGCAGGCCGGTCACACTTCTCCGGGGTAATGTTCTCTCCCTGCTGCACCTGACGGATATTTTTGCCTTTGAGAAAAATGATGAAGAAAAGAAATATATATTTGCAGTTGTTGTTCAATCAGGCAAACAAAAAGTCGGGTTGATCGTTGATAAACTGTTAGGCGAAGAAGAAGTGGTGGTTAAATCCCTCGGTTCATTTATTGGTGATATTCCAGGGGTTTCCAGCGCTGCAATCCTGGGCGATGGGAAGGTTGCCCTGATCGTGGATGTTTTTGGTTTGTTTAAATTAGCAGGACTATAAATTAAAGGCGGTTTTTTTGTATGACAGATGCGATCCCATTTGACAAGGAACTCCTGGATATCCTGAAGGCGATTGCCAGTGAAGGAATCCTGAATGCTGCCCGCGGTTTTTCGGGCATGGTCGGTCACAAGATCGAAGTATCCAACCCTGTTGCCAGGCTTGTCCCCCTGCTCCAGATCGCCGAGATCGTCGGCGGTCCTGAAATTGAAGCAGTCGGGATCTATCTGCGTATCGAAGGCGATATGCTCGGGCAGATCATGATGATCATTCCGTATAACAAATCGCTTGAACTGGTCGATCTGTTAATGGATTTGCCTGAAGGAACCTCACAATCGCTGGGGCAAATGGAACGCTCAGCCCTGGGTGAATTGGGAAACATGTGCGGTGCATTTTTCCTGAACTCCCTGGCGAAAATGATCGGGGCGGATATCCGTCCAACACCGCCTGCGGTAATGGTCGACATGGTCGGCGCGATCCTGGATATTGTGATTGCCACTACAGGCGGGGTCAGCGAGCATGTTTTATTAATGGAAGCCAACTTCATGGAAGGCAAACGGTCAGTGGAAGCTGATTTTTGGGTCATTCCAGATATGAAGACTTTGCAGGCGCTGGTGAAGAGAAATAATCAGTCATGAAAGATCCTTTGAGTGTTGGTTTGGGTGAAATAGTGATCAGCCGGGACCCCGATGATATCATCGTGGCGTACGGCCTTGGGTCCTGCCTGGGTATCTGCATGGCAGATCCAGTCACAAAGGTGGCGGGCATGCTCCATGCAGTTCTGCCGCTTTGGGCGAATGGAATGGATCCAATGAACCCGGCATCTTCCAAGTATGTGGACAGCGGCATCGAGAAGCTCTTATCTCTCCTCATAAAAGAAGGTGCTAACAAGCAGCGTCTGATTGTCAGGATAGCTGGCGGTGCCAATATGCTCACATCTCCAGGCTTAAAAAATTCGTTTGAAATTGGGACACGCAATATTGAATCTGCCCATGCAATAATGGATAAATTGAATTTGAAAGTGAAAGCAGAAGAAGTTGGCGGAAATACCGGAAGAACTGTCCGTTATTATGTTGCAGATTGCCGGATGACCGTCAGAGTCATTGGTGAGAAAGAAAAAGAAATATAAGGACCAAAGAGGAGTAATAATGGCAAAAATATTGATAGTAGATGACGCCGAATTTCTGAGGGTTCGCCTGACAAAAATGCTGGATACCGATGGTTTCACAGTATTTCAGGCAGATAACGGCCTAAAAGCGGTTGAAATGTATAAACAGGAACATCCTGACGTGGTTCTGATGGATGTGACCATGCCTGAAATGGATGGGCTGACCGCTTTAAAAACCATTGTAGAATTTGATGCCAAAGCAAAAGTCATCATGCTGACCGCCCTGGGACAGGAATCAGTTGTACTTGAAGCTGTTAAATCAGGCGCCAAAGATTTCATCGTTAAACCCTTTGAACACGACCGTGTGATGAAGGCTATCGCAAAGCTGATCTCGTAAAGGCTCATGACACTTACAAATAATCCTTTACCCGCGGCAGGAAAATCACAAAACCCGATCAAAGTTCTGGTCGTTGATGATTCTGCGTTCATGCGCTTTTCTATCAGCCAGCATTTAAATGGCAAACCTGAAATACAGGTGATCGGTACGGCCAATGATGGGAAGGAAGCAATCCGCTTGATTCCCACGCTGCATCCGGATGTGATCACCATGGATGTGGAAATGCCTCACATGGATGGGTTGTCCACCCTCCGCCATATTATGAAGCATTTCCCCACGCCAGTGATCATGTTCAGCAGTCTGACCAAGGAAGG
>CAZBRI010000305.1:0-4402 GCA_964494055.1 uncultured Anaerolinea sp. | reverse complement strand
GTCACCAGGTATTCCATGTAGCGCGACTTGATCTGCTCAGTTGCCATCACCTTCTTCACCGGCGGCAGGCGCAATATCACCCCGAACACCGCCGCCAGGGCCCTGTGATTCCACAGCACCCGGTTATCAAACAGCAAATTCTGCAGATGGCCGCGCTCGATCGCCATCATCACTGTCCGGTGCACCGAATTCAAAGGCGTGATCACCCTGAGCGGCCTTTCCTTCAAGCTCAGGCCATCCCGGGAACAGTTCCGGACGCAGACCCCGCAGCCCAGGCAGATATCCTCCTCCACCTTGGCCTTCTTCATCTTTGGCGCATGTGGATCATTCTGCGAGACCAGGGTCATGGCCTCCACCGGGCAGACATTCACGCATCTTCCGCACCCGTTGCAGTTCTTATCATCCACCACCGGCAGGAAATTGGAAGTGTGAACCGGGTTCAATATGCCGAACTTGCGCGCGGCGATCATTGCCTCGCAGCAGCAGCCGCAGCAGTTGCAGATAAAATTGACACCCTGCCGCACATTCTCGCCAAACTGCACCAGGTTATGCTCATACGCCTGCTGCAGCAGGTCCATGCCTTCGCTCACATCCACCAGGCGGGCATACCCGTGCTTGGTCAGCGACTGGGCCGAGGCGTTGAAGGTCATGCAGATATCCATCGGGGCATCGCAGTTTTTCCCGACGTGCATCATCTTGTGCCTGCAATAGCACACCCCGATTCCGCGGTGTGTCGCAGTCCGGATCACATCGCTCGCCCTTTCATAATCCAGCACATGCAGGGCGTTATCTGCGGTCAGGACCGGTTCATGAATGAAAACACGGCCAAGCTGCGTCTCACCGCCCACAAACAGGTCACGGATAAATTCTTCTTCCACGTTCATATACTGGTAAAAAAGCTCACCCAGCAGCTTCTGATCAATATCCCCGCGCATGCGCATCATCGAGAACTCGAAAAAGCCTGCCATCGGCGGCGGCAGGGTATAAGTCGTCTTGCCTTCCCACTCGATATCCACCAGGATGGCCCGGCTGGACAACTCATCCAGCACCTTTTGGGCCTCCGCAAGCGGCATCTTCCAAACCTGGCTGGCTTTCTGAGCCGAGAAGGGTTTGATCGGCAGCTTCGCCGCCAGCTCAGCCTCTCTCTCTGTGAAAAGGATATTCATGATCTTGAACAGTGTCTCCGATTGTGGGGCTCCCTGCGGAAAGCGGTTCAACCGATCGACCAATTCTGTATACCCGGATTTCAAAGTGAGATGTGACATAACCAACCTCCGTCAGCAAAGTTTTCTCCGCAGCCAATAGCCGCCATTTCCAAATACTATACTCACCCCGTTTTATGGATGCAAGCGCAAAGCATCATATTAATTCATGACATTGGTCATAAAAATTAACAAAAATATATTTTTTCCTGCACAACAATATAAATAAAAAAGCCCGGAATTACAGAAAAAATAACAGACTTTTTCCTCCCCCATTTTCGGTCTTTGAAAATGGGGGAAGTAGCAGGGGGTCCGAGGTGGAGGAATTCCAGCTGGGCAGTGTCTTTTTTTGTCTTGTTCAGATAATAATTATTTTTATCACAAAAGAATGAAAAACCGGTCCCCCTCCCAGCCTCCCCCAAAAAATCCTAGCGGATTTTTTAGGGGAGGGGTAAAAATGCAAGTTTTTTTCCGTAACCCAATATAATGAATAATCCCGGAATTACAGAAAAAATAATAGACTTTTTCCTCCCCCATTTTCGGACTTTGAAAATGGGGGAGGCAGGAGGGGGTCCGATGTGGAAGAATTCCAGCTGCCCGCAGGTGCATAAAAAAATTGAGATAATCATCTCTTATTTTTCTTTAGCTTTCTCAGCCATCATTAAATTGGAAAATTTCAATAAATATTGGCGATTTCTTATCGTGTATAATTAATATATGTCTAGAACAGCCCTCGAATTATCAAAAAAAGCATTGAAAGAATACCATCCAATGGAAGCCATTCTTAGCAGAAGAGTGTTACTAAAGGATGAATTAGTCAGGCATCGGGAAAAGGCACTTATAGCTGCAAAATTGGCAGCTTCAATACTTAGATCCAAATATGGGGCAGAAAAAATATTCCTTTTTGGTTCACTTGCTCGACAGGACAGTTTCACTTTATCGTCTGATATTGATTTGTCTGTTGAAGGGATACCTCCGGAAAGATTTTATGATGCAGTTGGCTGTTTGATTTCACTTATTTCTGATTTCAAAATAGACTTGATCGATAGAGGTGGCTGTTCCAAATCTTTTTTGTCATCGATTGAATCAGAAGGAATCCCAATGTGACAGAAAGCAGCCTGGAAATTTTAGCCGCAAGAATTCGGATGGAACTTAAAGAGATAAAACTTGTTCTTGACCGGATTCAAGAGGGTTGGCATCGGGCACTAATTTCTAATGACGATTATTATGTTGACTCTGTGGCCTTGAATTTACATGGATTTTATTCAGGGTTGGAGAGAATCTTTTCCCTGATTTCAGAAACTATAGACGGAAATTTACCGGGGGGTGAAAATTGGCATATCTTGCTATTAAAATTAATGACAGAAGAAATTCCAGGTATTCGTCCGGCTGTAATATCTGAAAATAGTGCTGTGGGTTTGAATGAATATCGCGGCTTTCGGCATGTTGTCAGAAATGTATACTCTTATCGTTTCGATCCAGAAAAAGTTGAAAAATTAGTTATTAATGCACCATTTATATATTTACAATTGGAAAAGGAAATCACAGCATTTTCAGATTTTCTGGATAGTTAACTTTTTTCTAATTAGCAGGCTAATTTATTCAAGTACCAGCCTTTCTGCTTTTTATTCACCTTTCAGACTCCTCTTTATCAATAACCTTCCGGGAGTAACATGTCAAACACCCCAAACCTAAAAAAATACTGGTATATCGCAGCAATCATCCTGACCGCTTTACTGGTCACCTGGTTAGTCATGAGCTTGATTGTCCATCCAAAAGTGAGCAATACCGGTACCGGAAATGATTCGGGGAACGGGAGCAAAAAGCAGGCAGGCAGTCAGCAGGGGCAAGATGACGGCAATTTCTTCGGCAGCGGAAAATATCCCGCATGCCCGGCAAACTTATCCGGCATCCTGACCGCCCCCCTGATCGACCCTCAGTCCATTGCCGCCATGATCCCGCTTGGAAACGTAAGCCCGCCCGGGCATACCTTCCCGGTTGATCACATTTACTTCTCACTCAACACAAGCGAGAAAGTCCCGCTGCATGCCCCTGCAGACGGGTGGATCACGCACATCATGGCAAATTCTGTGATGAAGACCGCCGGCAGCCCGTATGAATTTGAAAGCTTCGTAGTCACCTACACCATCTGCGACGGCCTCGTCCTGGACTTTGCCGGGTACAACGATGTCATCCAGCCCGTCAAGGACGAGCTCGCGAAATACCCCCAGGCCTGCAAGGGCGGAATCAAGAAAACAGGCCATGAATCCGCCGCCGAACAGCAGTGCGATTACCAGGACCTCAACATCAAGGTCACAGCCGGCCAGCAGATCGGGTACACCCAGAGAGTCATGAGATCAGATGGCAGCGGTTTCAACGTCCCCTTTGAGATCTGGGCAGCGGATTATACAAAACCCGCCCGCAGCGATATCGACTGGTCATTCTATGAGGATAACCGCTACGCCCACGCCATGTGCACGTTTGACCTGTACGCCGGCAGCCTTAAAGATCAGTTTGATGCGAAGTTCGGGACCTGGTCGGAAGGCAAAACAAAGGATAAATACGGTAATATCAGCCCCGGGAAGGCTGAATTTATCCCGCGCACCATTCAGCCGCTGTGCGGTCAAATTGCCCAGAACATCTCCGGCAGCCTGCAGGGAGCATGGTTCAGCCATAAGCCGGATAAAAATGACAAAAGCGGCAGCATCGGGGATGCCGGTTTCGGCATTTCATTCATACACAACAACATTGACCCGTCCATCGGTGAAGTGGTCATCGGCGGGGAGTTTGAGAATAAATTGACCGGGGTGATCGCCTTTACCCCCGTCCACTCCGGCACCATCAACCGGGAGCCGGCCGAAGTCAAAGCTGACGGGCAGGTATATTGTTACAGCCTGAATGCCGGGGCGGTTAATGGCGGATACCTGCTGGACGGCAAACTCCTGGTCCGATTGATCGACGATCACAGCCTGGAGGCGGATCATCTGCCCGGAACCTGTTCATCCACTGAGACCTTCAGCAAAATTACCAAATTTATGAGATAACGTTATCCCCTGACCGCTTCCAGCAGCGCAGGCAAAACCTCCCCCGACCTGCCAGCCAGGATGAAATTCACCCCGTTGATCACCGGCGCCGGCTCCAGGTTGACCTGCACCAGCACCGCCTGCCCCTTGGACAGCCCGGCCAACCCCGGCAGAAAG
>CAZBRI010000304.1:0-4407 GCA_964494055.1 uncultured Anaerolinea sp. | reverse complement strand
AAGAAGTATGGCTGGGGGATGTTAAAAACAGAACTGACCGCGCATTGGGTCAGGATTTTGAGCATTGGTTTTTTAATGGTTGGTGCTTATATCCTGGTCCTGACGGCTTACGTGTTATCTCCGATCAGTTATGCCAGTGCAATCCGTGAAGTAAGCGTCATCCTTGGTGCTTTTGAAGGGTGGAAGTTCCTTGGAGAAAAATTTGGAAAGTGGCGATTAACGGGTTCGATATTAATTTTCTCCGGGATTATTGTGATTGCAATTTTCGGCTAGTAAGTCATGATATTTGAGACAGGAAAATGACAAAATTCCATAACCTCCCGACGGTTTCATCATACCGGAGGATTGAGTCTTTGAAAGTAAGGTTTCACAGAAATAGATTGGATAAAATTTTATAAAAACATTTTTTAAGATAAATATACGATAAAAGGTAATAATTTATGATCATCCCCCATATATGGGGGTTAAAAACCGATGACAGGCGATGATGGCTGAGACAACCGTTCTAAACATGCGTGAAACCATCCTGAAATCTTTAAGAGTTTCTTTAAGGTTTGCGATTCTTAAAAAAAGGGATTTTTTTAAGAAAGCGTAGGCTGAAAATGTGGAAACAATTGCTTATTTTTGCTAAAATTGACCTAGTTAAGTTTCAAGGGATAGTCAATTAGACACCCCCTAAATCCGTGAGACACAAAGTAAAAGTTATTGGTACATCCCTGTGCGCAGCTGCATAGGGTTTTCTGTCCTCTTTCCTCGCCGCAGATATTGGAGTTATAAATGAACGCAGAACAGGCATGGCAATCTGTGATCGGTCAACTTCAAATGGATATGCCCAGGGCTTCTTACGATACCTGGGTCCGTGAAACCCACTTCAGTTCTTATGAAGATGGGATTTTGACCATTTCAGTTCCAAATGCCTATGCCCGTGACTGGTTGGAAAGCCGGCTGGTAAGTACTGTTAACAGGTTGTTGGCCGGAATGATGAATCGTCCGATGGAAGTGCGGTTTATTGTAAGCAGGAGCGGTTCGACGATTGAATTACCTGAACAAAAGATTGAACAAGAAATTGTTCAGACGCCTGCACTTGAATTAACACGTCAACGAAACTCAACTTTAAACTCCAGGTACACTTTTGAGAATTTTGTTGTTGGCGCAAATAATCGTCTTGCCCATGCAGCCTCCCTGGCCGTGGCAGAGAAACCCGCCCGGGCCTACAATCCGTTATTTTTGTATGGCGGCGTTGGTTTGGGGAAGACCCATCTTCTTCATGCGATCGGAAATGCCTGTCATAAAAATGGGTTGAATGTCCTTTATGTGTCGTCTGAAGAATTCACGAATGATATGATCAATGCCATCCGCTCACACACAACCCAGGCATTCAGGGAAAAATATCGTTCTGCTGATGTATTATTGATTGATGATATTCAATTCATCGCTGGTAAAGAGGGAACACAGGAAGAATTCTTCCATACTTTTAATACCCTGCACAGCCAGGAAAAACAAATCATTGTTTCATCTGACAGGCCGCCAAAATCGATGGTCACCCTTGAAGAACGCCTTCGTTCAAGGTTTGAATGGGGTTTGATCGCTGATATACAGATACCTGATATTGAAACCAGGCAGGCGATCCTGCGGTATAAAGCAGAGTCTATGGGTCGAAATGTTCCCAATGAGATTTTAGAAATGATTGCCAGGCGTGTTCAATCCAATATCCGTGAACTGGAGGGAGCATTGAATCGCATCATTGCGTTTTCAGATCTTTCCGGTTCTCCATTGAACCAGCATATGGCTGAGATGGCATTGATCGATTTGTTACCACAGGTCAGGAATATTCCACCGCAAAAATTGATCTCCCTGGTTGCAAGTGAATGGCAGACATCCGTGGAAGCGCTAATCGGACGGGATAGGTCACAAAATATTGCTGAACCCAGGCAGGTTGCCATGTATATGCTGAGGCAGGAAACAAATGCTTCATTGCCGCAGATCGGCGAAGCCCTGGGCGGCAGGGATCATACGACTGTAATGCACGGTATTCAGAAAATTACAAATGATATTCAGATCAAAAAAGATATGGAACGAAAAGTTAATAGAATTAAACAGCAATTATATGGACAGGCTGGTCTGGCATTCTAGCGTGAATATTATTTATTTCGAATAATCAAAACAGGGACATTCATGTTGAATGTCCCTGTCACATTTAAAATAAAAAGACTGGTAAATAGCACCAGCCTGATTAGTTTTTTCAAATTGAGATACTTCTCAATAGAGTATAATTTCAGTGCCGAAGGTGGGAATCGAACCCACACTCCTTACGGAACACGATTTTGAGTCGTGCGCGTCTGCCTGTTCCGCCACTCCGGCAACTGCAGGGCAAAGTATACCACTCTCAAGCATAAGGTCAAGATGAAACTAGGTATTATAGGCTTACCCCAATCTGGAAAAACAACAATATTTAACGCATTAACACGCAGCAATACACCCACAACCGCTTCAGCCGGCAGGATAGAAGTTCATACAGGTGTTGTGGATGTTCCTGATTCCCGGATAGATAAATTATCCGGTATGTTCAAACCCAAAAAGACAATATTTGCCAAAGTTACCTATGCAGATATTGCCGGTCTGGATGGTAATTCCAAAGGTATTTCTGGGAATTTACTGAATACTTTGGGTCAGATGGATGCATATATTCACGTTGTCCGGTGCTTTGACGATGAAAACGTGCCTCACCCAGCTGGAAATGTTAATCCAGCCCGTGATGCAGATGCCATGCTGACTGAGTTACTGTTAAATGACCAGATAGCGGTTGAAAGAAAATTGGAAAGACTTGTGGATGAAAGAAAAAAGGGCGGTACTGATAAGGCTGTCAATGAACGGCAAACAGTTATATTTACCAGGCTGCTGGATGCGCTCAATAACAATATCCCCTTAAGAAAGCTGGATTATTCAACCGATGAAGAAAAAGAATTGTCCAGTTTCGGCTTGTTGACCCGGAAACCCATCCTAACTGTGTTTAACCTCAGTGAAACGCAGAAACCGCCCGAAATAGTGCTTGATCACTCATTTGTTTCCTTACCCGGAAAACTGGAGATGGAGATTTCTCAACTTTCAGCGGTTGATGCACAGCTCTTCATGTCAGAATATGGAATTGAAGAACCTGCCCTTAATCGAATGATTCGGTTATCGTATGATTTACTTAATCTTCAATCATTTTTTACGGTGGGTGAAGATGAAGTGAGAGCCTGGACCACACGCAAAAATGCAACTGCTCATGAATCAGCCGGCGAAATCCATACCGATATTGCACGCGGTTTTATCCGGGCAGAGGTTGTGGCTTATGAAGACCTGATCACACTGGGTTCGATGGCTGAATGCAAATCAAAAGGCAAATTCAGATTGGAAGGAAAAGAATATATCGTGAAGGATGGCGATATCGTTCATATCCGTTCCAGTCTATAATGAAAATATAGGTTATTTACTCATTTTTTGGCTTATCGGTAAGAAGGAGAAAACCATGAATCGAAGACACAATCAGCCGGTTTTTGCAGTTATTCTTCTGATAATTGCTGCTTTAGGGTGTTCTCTGCCAGGATCTGGAGGACAGTCACAGACTATCCCTGTCGATGCTACAAAAATTGCCCTGGAAATTCTGGCTACAAAAAATGCTCCTGTTCCTTCTTTACCGGTGGATGCCACAAAGGTTGCTTTGGAAATACAAGCAACCAATTCAATCATGCTGTTGACCCAGCAGGCGAATCAGTCCGCCCAGAATATCCAGCCAACCCAGGCAGCTCCTTCGGTCCCTGAGCAGCCGACAGTTGTCCCGCCTCCCGTAATTCCCACAGAAGTACCGACACGGGATGTCAAGGAGCGCATGAAGAACGCCAGGATCCTGGTATATGAAGATACCCAGAATATCGGGATGTGGATCACGGATGCGCTCAATGGGATGGATTTAAAGTACACTCACGTGGGGGATGGAATAGGTCATTTGATGGAAAACCTGAATTCACCCATTCAGTGGGATTTGATTATCATTGGAGCGGAATCCAAAACCAAAGTTCAGGGTGAATTCTGGGATGTGATCAATGAGAAAGTGATCAAAGAGAATACAGCATTAATTGCTGAAATCTGGTACCTGGATAAGCTGGGTGAGGGAAGAATTAAGAATCTCACGACCAACTGCGGAATAGAATTTCAACGCGACTGGCCGCTGGCAGATTCGATTTACTGGCTGGATTCGTCACACCCGATATTCAGCGATCCGAACCTGATCATGCCATTCATCAACTATTCACGTTACTGGCCTATCCAGGCGGGTGATCTGATCAGACGCTCACCAGGCAGCCATGCAACCCTGCTGGCAGGCATCCTGCAAAAACATAAACCGGAATATGGGGTGCTGGCAAC
>CAZBRI010000303.1:0-4411 GCA_964494055.1 uncultured Anaerolinea sp. | reverse complement strand
AGATAGCTTCAGGTGACTGGAGTTCAGACGTGTGCTCTTCCGATCTCCGATATGACATGTTTATACCGGTAGCTGAGAAATGGGAGAAACAGGGCTGGATCAGATTCCTGGGGAAAGAATTAAACTTCCTGTTCGTGGACCGGTACAACCAGGATGTGCGGGCTATGAAGAAAATGATCAATTTGATGAAGGAGGGGAACTCGCTGGTGATAGCACCGGAGGGAACACGCTCAAGAACCGGTGCACTGATCGAGGGGAAACCGGGGGTGGCTTACCTGGCAGCACGTTCAGGTTTTCCGGTGATACCGGTGGCAATAACCGGAACAGAGGACAGGGTCATTCTCGATAACATCAAGCATTTTAAGAAATCCAGGATCGAGCTGACTGTAGGACGTCCGTTTTACCTGCCGCCCATCCCTAAGGAAGAGCGGGAAGCTGCATTGACCCAATATACAGATGAGATCATGTGTCAGATCGCTGCCATTTTACCTGAGCGTTACCGGGGAGTGTACGCAGAGCATCCGAGGCTGAAGGAATTGATTTAAACCCAGGGGTTTAATCGAGCTACTGGAGAAAATATTTTTTAAAATATTTGGAATGGTTAATTATTTTCCGATTATTAATAATTAAATGATGCGGGAAAAAATTATACTGAACGGGTGGAAATCAAAGTTAGCAAAATTTTCTAATTTTTTTGAATTTCGGAAAACCGGTGAATGACTACCATTTTGCCGGTAAGTATTGATCTCTGTCACTTATTATTTTTAGGTGTACTTTTCTACAGTAAATAATAATAAACCTTAACAATTCGTTAATCATTCGAAAACCGGTTATTAAACTTGGCGAGATAAAATAGGTTGTGTTCTAAAAAAATTCAACCAGGAGATAGAAAAGATGTCCAAGAAAGTTATGTATAGTTTGTTTGCCTTATTGGCAATGGCTGCCGTTGTAATGACCGCATGTGGTCCAGCTGCCACACCGGCACCAGCTGCAACCGATGTCCCGGCTGCCCCGGCTGCAACTGAAGCTCCCGCTGCTGCTCCCGCTGCTATTGAAGCACCAAAAGTTGATTTCAATACTGTGAAATCTGCTGCTGATGCCGGTGGTATGGACGCACTCGTTGCTGCTGCCCAGGCTGAAGGTGAATTGAATGTTATCACCCTGCCCCGTGACTGGTGCAATTATGGAGAATTAATTGATAATTTCTCTAAGAAATATAATATCAAGGTTAATTCTTTGAATCCTGATGGCGGTTCTGCTGATGAAGTGCAGGCAATCAAGGATAACAAGGACAACAAAGGTCCACAGGCTCCAGATGTACTCGATATCGGCCCAGCATATGGTCCTTTAGCCAAGGGTGACAATCTTCTTGCCCCGTACAAAGTCACTACCTGGGACACCATTAAGGGTACCAATGATCCCGATGGTTTCTACTATGTTGACTACAGCGGTGTAATGGTCCTTGAAGTGAATACCGATGTTGTCAAAGAGGTTCCAGCTGCTTATAAAGATTTACAAGATCCAAAATATAAAGGTCAGATCGCCCTGGCTGGTGATCCGCGTGCCTCCAACCAGGCTGCCCAGTCCGTATATGCAGCTGCCCTTGCAAGCGGCGGATCCCTGGATAATATCCAGCCCGGTCTTGATTTCTTCGCAAGCCTGAATAAAGAAGGCAACCTGCTTCCTCTTATCGCAAATACTGGTCCAATCGGCAAAGGCGAAACCCCCATCACCTTCCAGTGGTCATGGAATGCTTATGCCAATAAAGATAACTTCAAGGGCAATCCTAACATTCAGATCGTGTTCCCGACGGATGTAAACTGGGGCGGTTTCTACTACCAGGCTGTCAGCGCTTACGCTCCACATCCTGCAGCTGCACGCCTTTGGGAAGAATTCCTGTACTCTGATGAAGGTCAACTTGGCTGGATCAAGGGCTACTGCGCTCCTGCCCGCCTGGCTGATATGACTGCCCGCAGTGTCGTCCCTGCCGACCTGGCTGCCAAGCTTCCGGACGCTGCTTTACTTGCTTCATCTATCGTTCCAAGCGGTGATCAGCTCTCTGCCGCACGTAAACTCATCAAAGAACAATGGGATACAGTTGTAGGTCTTGATATCAAGTAACCCGAATAAAAATAAAATAAAAAAGGCGTGGCCTGTTTTCAGGCCGCGCCTTGACTTTCTCAGTAAAAAAAGAATCTAAAAAAGGTTCAAAAACAAAAATGCAAAAATCCATCAAAAAAAATCTTGAAAATTTTGGAAATTGGGCAGGGATGTTTCCATTTTTCTTATTTATCCTGGTCTTTGTCATCATTCCATCGGCAAATTTATTTTTAGGTGCTTTTATGGATGGAAATGGGCATTTTACCTGGTCCAACATCCAGGTTATGATGAATCCTTATGTTCTTAAATCATATAAAATCAGCCTTGAAGTCGGCGTGATTACATCCGTTATAGGTGGACTTTTTGGTTTTTTTGTGGCTTACGCGATAACAATAGGACATGCGCCGCGATTCATGCGGAGTATATTAATGACTTTTTCGGGTCTTGCTGCAAATTTTGGCGGAGTTCCATTGGCCTTCGCTTTTATCGCAACGTTAGGGCATACAGGTTTTATAACTGGATTTATTAAACAAATATGTTTTACCGGGGCTGGCGGTGTACAGTCCTGTCCGTTTGATTTGTATAAAACAGGGTTTAACCTTTACAGCCTGGCAGGGTTGACACTGGCTTACCTGTATTTCGAATTTCCACTGATGGTGCTTACCATTACACCGGCCCTGGAAGGTTTGAAAAAGGAGTGGCGGGAGGCTTCTGATAACCTTGGCGGAAGCAGCTTTCAATACTGGTTTCATATTGCCATACCGGTTTTATGGCCGTCAATATTAGCATCAATGATCCTGTTGTTTGCAAGCGCATTCGGTGCCTTTGCTACTGCTGAGGCATTAACTGGTGGAAGTATTTATCTCGTAACTATTCTAATTGGGCAGCAAATCCGCGGGGACGTATTGAATAATCCAAATGAAGGCTACGCATTAGCGCTTGGAATGGTTGTGATTATGTCCCTCTCAATTATTGGATATACCATTCTTCAGCGGCGTACAGTTAAATGGTTGAAATCATGAAAAATGCAAAGTTCAGTTTCTGGGGTGTTTTTTGGGCAACGCTTGGTATGCTGTATTTTTTCGTACCAATGTACGGGACGTTAGATTTTTCACTTCGTATGATCAGGGGCAAGTTGTCATTTGAGGCATACCGGATTGTATTATCAGATCCGAAGTTTCTGGAAAGTTTTCAATATTCAGCTTCAATGGGGTTGATTACCATATTATGTAGTTTATTGTTATTTATACCAACGATTTATTGGATGCATGTCCGGATTCCAAAGGTTAGACCCCTGGTAGAGGTGATTACAATTCTGCCATTTATTATTCCAGTAATCGTATATGTTTTTGGATTAATTCGCACATTTTCAAAACCGCCATTACAGTTAACGCTGACACCATTCAAGACGGATATATTAATTACCGCCGGTTATATCGTTCTTTCAATGCCTTACATGTACAGGGCAATTGATGCAGGAATGCGGGCAATTGATGTAAAAACCCTAACCGAAGCGGGTCAAAGTCTTGGATCAAATTGGTTTCAAATATTAATAGATATTATTATTCCAAATCTTCGTGTTGCCATCCTCAGCGGTGCATTGATCAGTTTTGCCACAGTCATCGGAGAATTGATCCTTGGCGATTTTTTAGTTCGGCCTGCTTTGGGGCCTTACATGGTTCAGATCGGGCAAGATAGAGCTTATGAACCGGCTGCTCTGGGTATATTAAGTTTTGGCTTGACCTGGGTATGTTTGGGGTTGATTCAGCTCGTCAGCCGGGGCGGCGCAAGTCAGCAGCAGCTGACCGGCCGATAAAATAATTTTGGAGATAAAAAAAATGGGCTTCTTAGAATTAAGAAATATTTATAAAGAATTTGCTGGAACAAAGGCAGTAGAGGATTTTAACCTCTCTGCTGAACAGGGTGAATTCATTTCATTTCTTGGGCCAAGCGGCTGCGGAAAGACGACAACATTGCGAATGATTGCAGGTTTTGAATTGCCTACTTCAGGGTTGATTACAATCGGCGGAAAAGATCTGACGTTCGTATCGGCCAATAAGCGCAAAGTGGGTATGGTGTTTCAATCTTACGCACTTTTTCCAAATATGACTGTATTTGACAATATCGGTTACGGGTTGAAGGTAACCGGAAAATCGAAAAGAGAAATAGAACCACGTGTTAAAGAAATGCTTTCCTTGATATATATGGATGCTTATGCTGATCGTTATCCGAATCAGCTTTCCGGCGGGCAGCAGCAGCGGGTAGCCCTCGCCCGTGCGCTGGCTTTCAAACCAGAGGTGTTGCTGCTGGA
>CAZBRI010000302.1:0-4424 GCA_964494055.1 uncultured Anaerolinea sp. | reverse complement strand
GGCTGAGTGCCGGCCGATCATCGGGACACGGATGGTTATTACCTGGTCCTGGTAATGTAACTTGAGCTGAATGCCTTCCAGTCCGAACCCAACAATTTCGTCTGCCCAAAGATCTGCCTGCGGGGTCATTCCATAATAAAAAACCCTGGCAGTGGTGCGTGAACGCATCGGCTGAATATAGGGATCATCGTAATTCAAAATGGCAATCCCGTCCGGGCCGGCAGGCAAGGCTTCGACAAGTTCAGCTTTACCTGATGCAATCATTTCCAGGGAACCGGCTCTTTCAGCATGGACCGTGCCGATATTCGTTATGATGCCGACCTGCGGTTGGGCGATATCGCACAACAGTTTTATTTCTCCTGGCACGTAAAAACCCATTTCCAGGACTGCTCTCTCATCAGAAGGTGTCAGCCGTAAAATGTTCAGCGGCAGGCCAATTTCGTTGTTCAGGTTGGCTGCACTTTTAAGCGTTTGATAACGCTGGCTGAGGACCGCTGCTACAGCTTCTTTCGTGGTTGACTTCCCCACGCTGCCTGTAATACCAATGACACGAAGGTTGAGTTTCCTGCGCCAGTAAGCGGCAATTTTTTGAAGCGCAGCAACCGTATTCTCTACCAGGAAACATACCGGTAAATTCATGCTAATTGCGGCATGGTAAATTTTCAGGTCGAGCTTCGAGTCTTTCCTCAGATCCAGGCTGACAAAGTTTACGTCAGCAGTCTCTTTTTGATCAAGTATATGTTCAATAAGCGCAGCTGCTGCCCCGGAACGAAATGCCTGGGCAACAAAAGAATGCCCATCGACATGTTCACCCGGGATGGCGATAAATAATTTTCCATTCAGCACCTGACGTGAGTCGATCTCCGCTCCTGAGAAATACCTTTCGGTTCCTTCAGAGTGGAGATCGGTCAGTGCTTCGAATAGATCGTCAAAATTGATCAACTTTTATTGCCCTGCGAGCTGTTTTCTAATATCATCTGGCGGAAGGTCAAGAAGGACGACCAGTTTTTCCACGACAGAGTGAAAGATAGGAGAAGCGACATAGGATGCCCAGTCTGATTTCTGTGGCCTTTCCAGCCAGACATACACCATGAACTTCGGATCATCAACGGGTCCCCATCCGATAAAGGAGGCATTTGTTAGTTTTGGATCATATAAGCCATCTGGACCGGGAATGGAAGCAGTACCTGTTTTGCCAGCCAGGCGGTAGCCTTTTACCTGGGCAACAGAGCTGCCGGCAATCATTGCATCTGCCAGCATATTGCTGACTGTATTGGCTGTTTTGCTTGAAATCGGTGTCCCTAAAATCTGGACGGGTGTGTTGTTCTGGATACCGTTACTGACCATGGCAGATAAAACGTGGGGGTAAACCATTTTTCCGTCATTTGCCAGGGCTGAAGCAGCTGTCATCATCTGTATCGGGCTGACTGCGACACCCTGTCCAAAGGAATTGGTTCCAAGATCCACCTTATACCAATCTTCATCATCAGGATTTTTTAATCGTCCCTTGGCTTCGTATGAAATATCGATACCGGTCGGGTGACCTACGCCGAACCGCTGCATATACGTATAGAAGGTCTTTTCACCCATCAGGTCAGCCAGGCGGGCCATACAGACGTTGAGTGAGTGCTGCAGGCAGCCGACCATATCCTGAACGCCCCATGCACCCTGGTCCCAGTTGAAAATATTAACGCTGCCGATGTTGTAAAAGCCTGTATCCAGGTAAGTAGTATTGGGAGTGACCAGGTTGCTGTCAATGGCGGCTGCCATCGTCAGGATCTTGAAAACTGAACCGGGTTCATACTGCATGGATACTGCGCGGTTGAATTGACTTGCATCCGGGTAAATGGTGGCAAAATTCGAGTAATTGTTGAGATCCATTTGCGGAGTAGAAGCCATGGCCAGAATGGACCCTGTCCTTGGTTCCATGACAATGATCGTACCTGCTGCAGATCCTGTATCTTTAACACCTGCATTCAACTCTGCTTCCACCATGGACTGAATGTGTCGATCAATAGTCAGCACCAGGTCGGTTCCGGCCGGGGCTTTTGGAATTTCACCTGCCTGGTTAGGATCCAGAGGGACGGAGACAGTTTTTGGCATGCCTGCAAGCAGGCTGTCATATTTTTGTTCAATACCGTAATGACCGGTATTATCCTGATTTACGAAACCAAGGATATTCGAGGCCAGGGACTTCTCGGGATATGAGCGCATCAGATGGGCTCTGAACTCGACCCCGGATAAACTCGCACTTCCAGCACCGCTGTAAGCGTTATCCAGATCAGTCTGCCTTGACTGCAGTTTCAAAGCCTTTACAGAAGGAACATAATCTGCTAATTTGACATAAATTTGATCGGCAGACTGCGTGCTGATCAAATCGAGAACCTTTTGCTGATCCAGGCCCAGAAATTCATTTACAGAGGCGGCGATCGTCTGTTTGTCAATTACATCGGGAAGATTGATACCAATTTCATATACCGTTTCGTTTCCAGCAAGCATGGTTCCGTTCCGGTCGAAGATTTTTCCTCTTTCCGGATATAGGGTCACCTGTGTCCATTTTCCGCTGTCGATGCCGGCTTGAAAAATATCTGCCTTGGATTGAATGCGGATGATCTGAAAAACGATCAATCCCGCTCCTATAACAAAAAAGAGCGAGATAAAAAGGGCACGGTCGCGAAACTGCTTTTTCATTGTTTTATTGGTCCTGTCCCAATGGTCTCGATGCAGATTCTACTTGCCTGGAAATCCAACCAATCAAGGATTCATTGTATTCTGGTGATGAAACGGAATCATCTTCAGGTAAAACCTGGGCCGCCAGGGTAAGACCGGCATGCCGGACATATCCGGGCACAGATATATATTCAATGTTTTCACTTGTCAATGCAGTATAGCCGGCGGTGGAAGCACGTGTATCCAGCGATTCATTTGACAGCTGAAGAGCGATCTGCGTCTGGTAGTCAGCGTTTATTCTCTGGTTATCTGTGATGACTCGCTGCAAATGTTGAATTTCACGGCCGGTGATGGCTGTGCGTGAAGCAACATTGAGATAAAGACCCGATACAGAACTGACAGCAACCATCAAGGCAAGAAATGCCGTGATCCATTGACGCTGGAAGCGCTGAGGAACATCCTGGTACTGCCGGATTGTCCCCATTGCTGCAGCAACAGCCTGGTAAGTGCTGGTGCCCATTTTTTGAGCAGGGGTGTTATCTGAGCTTTTAGGTAATTGCTTGGTTATGATTGTCATAGTTTCTCTGCTATCCGTAACTTTGCGCTTCTTGCGCGAGAATTCAATTGTTTTTCCGATTCATCAGCTTCTATCGGTTTACGGTTAAGTTCTTTGATACTCGCTTTATGTCCGCATGTGCAGATCGGCTGCCTCGGCGGGCAAATGCAATCTGTGGATTCACGCCTGAAGAATTCTTTCACGAGCCTGTCTTCAAGTGAGTGAAAGGCAATGACCGCTAATCTTCCGCCTGGCTTGAGCAGGTTGACAGCGATCGGGATCACTGTGTGAATTGATCCAAGTTCGTCATTGACCGCTATCCGGAGCGCCTGGAAGGTGCGGGTGGCAGGGTGAATTCGTTCTCTGTTCCCGAAATGCGCAGAAAGGAGATTCGCCAAATCACCTGTTGTATAAAGCGGCCTGTTATTAACGATCAACCGGGCTATCTTCCGGGCATTGCGATCTTCGCCGTACTTAAAAATAATTTCTGAAAGTTCGTTTTCTGCGAAAGTGTTGACAATATCTGCCGCAGAGCTTTTGGTTAAAGGTGAGAACCGCATATCCAGAGGACTGTCTTGCAGGAATGAAAAACCTCTTTCAGGGGTGTCCAGCTGCATGGATGAAACACCAAAGTCCAACAGAATTCCGTCAACTGAATTCCAGCCGAGTTTTTGGGCCTCAGTCTCCATATCTGTGTATGAGCCTTGAACAATGTGTGCCCGGCTGCCGAATTTGGATAATTTATCTGCGGCAAGGTCAATTGCTTGCGGGTCCAGATCCAGTCCCAGCAGTTCGCCGAGGGGCAGACTTTCCTCAAGAATTTGAAAAGAGTGTCCGCCGGCTCCAAGCGTACCGTCGATGTACCGGCCTGGAGAATAAGGCTGCAATGCGGTTATAATTGTTTTTAAAAGTACAGGTTCGTGCGGTGTTTTACCCATTTCATATGCCAGTAGATAGATCCAGCATGGCAAAACGCTGCGAATTTGCATCAGTATCCAGCAGGTTTTCAACCTGAACTGCCCAGAGAGCGGGTGACCATATTTCAAAATATTCACCCTGCCCGACCACTGTCGCATCGTTATTCAGCGTCAGGAATTGCCTTGATTGAACCGGCAGTAATATACGGCCTGCTTTATCAAGTTCAACCTGGTAGGCCGAAGATAACATCAATCGCCGCAGAAGACGGGTCGCCGGGTCT
>CAZBRI010000301.1:0-4433 GCA_964494055.1 uncultured Anaerolinea sp. | reverse complement strand
GGATCGTCTGCCAAGGAGGTAAATTCCATATAACAACAGCCCGAACAATACCAGCGGGATCAACCGGAATAGGCCTCCAATGATCATGAAACCTATACCGAATGGCATATACATCCTGCCTTCTCGGAAAGAACCTCGGCCAAACATACGATTACCCCCCATTCTTTCAGAGAATTTGCCGTTGCTTCTGCCTTCCCAACCCTGGACATTTGGGTGCTGCCAGCCGGGCTGTCCTGGTTGTGCAGGGTTTTGATTGGTACCGGGTGCAGTATTTGAGCTCTGACCCGTAGTTAAGTTTGCTCTGTTGGCCAGCATATAACTACGTGCATAATAACCGCCGAATGCCAACCCTGCGACAAGTAGAATTGTCACAAATATTCCAATAATCCATTTCCAAATAGTTTTCATATTAATACTCCTTTGATTTTCATTTTGAATATTAACATTTAATCTTGTGAATTGTGTGCAGACTCTTTGTAGATTTTGTAAAGAAATCCAGGTAATGGATGGATGAATATTTTGAAACAAAAGTCTATATAAGGTAAAATCTAGCTCATGCATAGAATAAAAAACTCCCCTTTACTCTTCTTTTTTGGAACAGTGATCATTATCGGCCTGGTCACTCTGCTTGGTCCTGAAGAAAAAGCACTCGGATCAAATGTGAGGATCGTCTATTTACATGGTGCCTGGGTATTGACCGCAGAGATCGCTTTCATCGCGGCCGCCATTGTGGGGTTATTAGGCCTGCTTGGGCAATTTTTAGCACCATTCAAATATATGCAGGATAAATTTCTTGATTGGTCTGACGCCCTGGGGAAAACCGGGATCATGTTTTGGGTGACCTATCTGCCGTTATCATTGTTCGCAATGCAGTCCAATTGGAATGGATTATTTCTTGCTGAGCCTCGATTTCGCCTGGCATTGACTTTTGCTGTTGTCGGAGTGCTGATGCAGGCAGGACTTTTGATTATTGGAAATAAGTTGTTGACAGCTGCAGCCAATATCGCATTTATTGTTGTCCTGAGAATTATTTTTGCCACAGCGGCGAACATTATGCATCCCCCGCCTTCCCCGATATTTAATTCCGGTAACTATGTCATCATCTCCTTTTTTGTCGGGTTGAATCTGTTGACCTGGGTTGCGGGTTATTTTTTATCACGCTGGTGCCTGTCTTTCAGCCGGAAATAGTTACTTTCCATATAAACTCGTCAGGCTGTCCTGAAAAAAAGTGACAGCCTGATTTTTTTTATTCTCAACAGCACCTGGATAACATAAACTTATGAGATTAAAACTTCAAATTGCTTTTTTTATCCTGGTTCGCACGGTAATGAATACCGCTTACCGTATGGCATATCCATTCCTGGGAGTGTTTGCTCGAGGTTTAGGGGTGGATGTCACCAGCTTATCACTTGTGATCTCATCCAGATCATTCGTTGGAATGTTATCCCCCCTGGTTTCTTCTGTCTCAGATCATCGCGGGCGTAAGTTCGGGATGATGACTGGATTAATTTTATTTATCCTGGCTGTCGGCCTGGTGGCAGTTTTCCCATCATTTATCACTTTATGTATTTCCTTGATCCTGGCGGTTATCGGAAAGTCAATTTTCGACCCCGCCATGCAGGCTTTCCTGGGTGACCGGGTTTCATATGACCGGAGAGGAACTGCACTATCATTAACCGAACTGGGTTGGTCATTTGCATTTATCATTGGCATACCGCTCATCGGTCTGCTGATCTCGCGCTTTGGCTGGTCAGCACCGTACCCTATCTTCGCCCTTCTGGGTCTATTGCTGCTCCTGGTTGGCTGGAAAATAATCCCGAGTGAAGACCCGCATCATGAACGTTCCAGCGGTTTATGGGCAAATTTTAAAACAGTCCTTACCCATCGGTCTTTCCTGGCAGCCCTCAGCATTGCCATGTGGGCCAATGCCGCAAATGAAATGGTCAACCTGATCTTTGGGGTCTGGCTTGAAGACCGTTTTGCTTTAAAAATTGCTGCTCTGGGTGCGGCATCCGCAGTAGTTGGAATTTCCGAATTAAGCGGAGAAGGATTAGTCGCAATATTTACCGATAAACTTGGCAAACCTCGGGCTTTATTATTGGGGTTGATTGCCAGTGCTGTTTCATCTCTTTCACTCCCTTTTCTTGGCCGGACTGAAATAGGTGCTTTGATTGGACTATTTTTCTTTTATATAACCTTTGAATTTGTAATGGTCAGCCATGTACCGATGATGACAGAGGTCTTGCCTGAAGCTCGTGGAACAGTGATGTCCTTTAATTTGACAGGTTTTTCGATCGGCCGCGGGATTGGTGCACTCCTTGCAACCTTTGTCTATCACGCCTTTGGTTTTACTGCGGTTACGGGGCTGGCTTTCTTATTTAATATATTCGGCATCCTGGCTCTTTTTGAGATGCAAAAAAGGACGAAGACGCTTGCTGTTTAAAAATATCGGCTGGTCAATTCGTTTTCAAATAGATTTGAGCGAAAAAATCTATCAGGTTTGCACTACTTCTTCTTTCTAACAACTGACTACAATTTTGATTGGCAATTTTTAGCGTAAAATATATTTATCTGAAAAAATAGTATTATCCTCATTATCATAAACATGGAAGGTGGAACTCATGGACAGGAAAGTAGTAATCAGCGAAAAAGCGCCAAAGGCAATAGGGCCTTACTCAGTGGCAATCGAAAGCGGCGGGTTTGTTTTTTGTGCCGGTCAGACAGGAATCGATCCTCGAACTGGTGACCTTGTCAGCCCGGATCTGGAAGCACAAACCAGGCAGGTTTTAACCAATTTAAAAAATGTTCTCGAAGCAGCTGGAACCAGCCTGGAAAAAGTGGTTAAAACAACAGTGTTTATCAGGGATATGGCTGATTTCCCAAAAATGAATGCCATTTATGCTGAATTCTTCCCTGCAAATCCTCCCGCCCGCTCAACCATTGCAGTAGCTGGTTTACCAAAAGGTGGAATTGTTGAAATCGAAGCGATAGCAATTAAATAAGAAAAACCAGGGCAATATTCTTTATAATAAAAACTGGCGGGGGGCAGTAAATCCCTGCCAGTTTTTATTCTGAATTATCCAATTCCGCTTGGTGGTAAAATTGTTAGCCCTGCTTTACCATTTTTCGGTAAGTACTTAAATGTGAATTTTTAATTTTGCCTGATTATTACAAATTAATGCATCCAACTGTTTCAATAATTATTCCCTGTCTGAATGAAGAAAAGCGCATCAAATTTTTACTTGATGCGCTTATTATGCAAACTTATCCAAAAGATCGCATGAATATAACCATCGCTGATGGTTTTTCAACTGACGGAACCAGGGAGATTATCAAAAATTTCCAGGAAAAGAATCCGGAACTGAAGATCTCTGTGATTGATAACACTGTGGGAACGATTCCCGCGGGATTGAATTTTGCAATCAACAATTCGAAAGGTGAAATCATCCTGCGCCTGGACGCACATTCAGCTCCATATCCCGATTATGTGGAAAGATCTGTCCAATGCCTGGAAGATAATAAAGGGGATAACGTTGGCGGAATATGGGAAATTAAACCTGGTGCAGATACAATATTTGGCAGGTCTATTGCTGCTGCGGCATCTCACCCCCTGGGAGTTGGTGATGCATATTATCGACATGCCTCTTCGTCAAGCCTGGTGGATACCGTGCCATTTGGTTGTTACCGCCGAAAATTGGTGGAAACTGTTGGTTTGTATGACGAAACACTCTTGGCGAATGAAGATTACGAATTCAATGCGCGCATTCGTAAATACAGCGGTAAAATCTGGTTAGATTCAGCGATACGTTCAATCTATTATTCCAGGCCGGATCTGCTTTCTTTAGCACAACAATATTTCCGTTATGGTTTCTGGAAATATAAAATGCTTCAACGGTACCCGAAGACGCTTCGCTGGAGGCAGGCATTACCGCCGCTTTTTGTGAGTGGGTTAGTTTTGACCTTTTTATTGGTGTTGATTAATTCTTCATTTGGATGGCTTTTACTTTTTGAAGTCATTTCATATTTTAGCTTGCTGTTAGCTGGCAGCATTTTATCTGCCGTCCATAAAAATGACTATTTCATGCTCCTTGGTGTGCCGCTGTCAATTGCCTGCATGCATTTTTCCTGGGGCAGTGGTTTTCTGGTAAGTTTATTTTCAGATCTTTGGAAAAAATAACAAATGACTTCTGAAACAAGACCTGCCTGGCGATTAAGGCCAGGCGAACAGCGGGCTCTTCTCATTCTCGGCGATCTGTTAATGGCAATTCTTGCCTTGTTGGCAGGGTTATACTTTTGGTTTGCCGGTGATGCCTGGTTAAAATCCTTCACGATTGACTTTTTCCGTTTGCGGGTTCAGTATTGGTTTTACTTACTCCCAATTCTCTGGAAGATCGGAAGAGCACACGTCTGAACTCCAGTCACCTGAAGCTATC
>CAZBRI010000300.1:2664-4447 GCA_964494055.1 uncultured Anaerolinea sp. | reverse complement strand
TCGAGGTTGGTGGTACTGTAACTGTCGGCGTCCAGGTCGGGGGCAGGGCCAGGGGAGTCCATGTGGCGGTTTGAGGCGGGGGGATAATGGTTGATGGAACAAACGGGTTGACCGAGGAAGCCGGATTCTTTAATAGGTTCATAAAAATGATGATCGCCCCAACAGTCATAAAAATCATCAATCCGGTCATGATATTCCAGGTTGAATCACCGATCTTTTTACGTTTCGGTTTAACTTTACGGGGAACATTATTAATATAATCGTCTATATTGCTCATCAATTGTCCAGCATGAAAACGCTATGGTGTGACAGTAATGGTGTTCTGTTGTTTTTGATCATTCAACCAGTCTGTTACGGCCTTTGTTTGAATAACCAGTAAAGCATCTGGAGAAAGGGGCATGTCCGATTTTTTATCCAAAAGCATCAGGATATGGAATCCAACCTCACCTTGAATGACCGGGCTGTATGAACCAACCTGCAATGAAAAGGCTGCATCTTCAACATTTTTTTCAGGCAGGTATCCCTTCGGAAACCAGCCAATATCACCGGATGTAATCGGATCTACTTCAGCGGCAAGATCATCAAAGGCTGCACCAGCTTGAAGCTGCCCATAATAATTATTCGCGGCATCTGCATTGTAGAGCAATATTTGTTTTATATGTACCTGTTCAGCAGTCTGACTTACACCGCTGATGATCTTGTCCCGCATCCAGGCTGCTGCTGCCGATCGTTTCAAAGAAATACGGAAACCTTCATCCGTATAGTTATTTTTATTTTCCCAGGCTGTAAGCTTTTCAGCACTGCCCAGTTTATTGACGAGATCGTCAATCCTTTTTTGAACACCGGCATCATCCAGGCTAAACCCTTCTTTTGCCGCACCCTGGCTTAAAAGTAATTGGTTTATAAGATCATATTGAACAGTCTTTACTGCCTGTTCATCCGGTATATTGGTACCGGCGCTGCTCATAGCAGTTTTATAGCGCGTGAGTTCCTGGTTGAACTCATCCACAGTGATACCGGACCCGTTGATGACGATGGCCATTGGCTGCGGGATCGCGGTTGGAGGCTCAGGGGTAAGGGTTGGCGGGATGGGTGTCGGAGATGCAAATGCTGACTGCACATTCGGAATGCCCCCGGAACATGCTGCCAATGAGAAAATTAACAGGAGAAAAATTAACTTGATTTTAAACATCCCTCTGATTATATCTGATGAAATTGATAAGCGGGCTATTCAACCTGCCGAAATGATTTCCGATTCAGAAATATAGGTGTAAAACAACCCTCAATCCTGGTTCAATTCCCAGATGATCCTCAATCCATCCAGCGTCAGCCAGGGTACGATGTGTTGAATGACACTGGTTTCCCTGGCAACAATCTCTGCCAACCCGCCGGTAGCGATCACTTTCATGTCAGCCCCAAGTTCCTGTCGGAAACGTGCCACCATGCCTTCCACCATGCTTACATAACCGAATAATAACCCGGATTGCATGGCATGGATGGTGTTCCTGCCTATGACTGCAGGCGGTCTTTGAAGATCGATCCTGGGGAGTTTTGCCGCCCTGGTGTATAAAGCCTCCGCTGCCAGGTTTACACCGGCCGTGATGGCACCTCCCAGGTAATCTCCCTCACGGGAAATTGCATTAAAAGTCGTCGCTGTGCCGAAATCGATCACACAGGCCGGACCACCAAAATTTTTGACCACTGCTGCAGCATCGCAAACACGGTCTGCGCCGACTGCCTTGGGGTCTTCATACCGGATTCTGACACCAGTTTTTACCCCGGC
>CAZBRI010000300.1:1441-2654 GCA_964494055.1 uncultured Anaerolinea sp. | reverse complement strand
GTAACCACTCTTCCAGTCAATGGGGGAACAACCGATGATATCGCAATTCCAGTGAGATCCGCTGCATCATGCCCAGCATGCTGAAGCAGCCCCAATATTTGAAGACCGTATTCGTCGGGCATCCGGTTATTATCGGTTGCCAGCCGCCAATGCCAGCGAAGGTCGATTCCTTCAAAAAGGCCGATGGTCAGGTTCGTATTACCGATATCAATGACGAGCAGCATATTATTACCTTCCTTGAAAAAGAGAAGTTACCACTTACTCAATTGTGATCGATGATTCCAAAAAAATAAATCTCAAAAAAATCATGCAGACAATTCATGCACGAATATGCCCATTAACGGACACTGTCAATCATCTCGGCTGCAACATCATACCGATTAAATTGCGGCATGATATATACACCTTGAGCCCATTGCTTGATCTGTTCCACAAGCTCCTTGTTTATGCGGATTCCTTCCTTGATGCCGTCATTTCCAGAATTTTCCATCCTTGTCCGGATGGCTTCTGGAATATTGACGCCGGGAACCTCGTGGTGAAGGAAGTTAACATGCCGGCTGCTGAACAGCGGCAGCACCCCAACCAGGATGGGTTTATCCAGCGCCCCGTGTAGATCGGAGTAATATTTCAGAAAAGATTCTGCCAGTGTTGGATCAAAAATTGGCTGTGTCAGGAAGAAATCAGCCCCGGAATTCAATTTGCGCCGCAAATTTTTTGTTTCTGCAGCAAAATCCTGCGGGCACAGGTTAAGGGCTGAACCTACAAAAAAGCTGGTTGGCTGCCCAATGGATGTGCCGGAATGATCAATACCGGTATTAAAACCTTCTTTGATCAATTTGATCAGACCGGAAGGCACTATGTCATAATTATCTGCAGCTTCAGGGTAATCCCCAATGGATGTTGGATCACCCATCACCACAAAAACATTGCGGATGCCCAGTGCATGGGCAGCCAGCAGATCACCCTGCACCCGTAGAAGGTTCCGCCCGCGGGTTGGGAAATGCAGTGTGCTTTCCACCTGTGCCTTTCGCTGAACAATATCACAAACTGCCCAGGCAGACATACGCATGCGTGCCATCGGGCTGTCTGCAACGTCAATCACATCAGCGCCGGCCTCAGCGAGTAAGGATGCCCCAGCCAGTAGTTTATGGGTGGAAAGTCCCCTTGGCGGGTCCATTTCCACTGCGATAACGAATTTTCCTGCTGCCAGTTT
>CAZBRI010000300.1:0-1341 GCA_964494055.1 uncultured Anaerolinea sp. | reverse complement strand
TGACCTGCTCCGGCCATCCTGCGTTTGGCTTAACCCAGAATTTCATATTTGGAACAGCAGTTTTCATTTGACCGAGGATCCGCAGCAGCTGTGCCGGCCCGCCTGAACAGTTCAATCCGATTACATCAGCACCGGTTTCAGCTAAAAGACGGGCAGCTTTTTCAGGAGTATCACCCAATATTGTCCGGCCATCACGTGTAAATGTGACAGAAATAATAACCGGCAGGCTGCAAGTTTCGTTTGCAGCCTGAACGGCCGCCCGTGCTTCGAACAGGTCTGCAATAGTTTCGATCACGATCAAATCAACAGATTCAGAAGTGAGTGCACTGATTTGTTCAGCAAAGGCGGCTTTTGCATCCTCAATTTGTACCCTGCCGAATGGGGCCAGCCGCACACCCAGCGGCCCGATATCCCCTGCAACTTGGATAACCTGTCCGGAAGCAGCTGCAGCTCTGCGGGCGATCTGCACCCCGGCCCGGTTAATCTCAATTAGATTGTGATGTAGACCAAATTTTTCCAGTTTGTACCGGTTGGCGCTGAAAGTATTGCTCAGGATGATCTGTGCACCTGCTTCGATATATTCCCGGTGAATTTCTTCAACCACAGCCGGATTTGTCAGGTTTAATTCATCAAAACATTTTTCAAAGCCTAAGCCCCTGGCGTTGAGCATGGTGCCCATTGCCCCGTCAGCCAGGATGGTTTGATCAGCTAATAACTGTAAAAATGCTTGTTTCATATTTTGTCCCTTTTATAGGGAACGATTGATCGGGTAATTAAAATTGTCATGTGTTTAAACGAAATATTGTTGATCATCACTTCATTAATTGTTCAACACGGCTTTCGCCTGTACTGTAGTATTTGGCTTGCGGGTGATGGATAATGATCGCGGCGGTGGATTGTTCCGGGATCAGCTGCCAGGCAGTTGAAAGCTGCATACCGAGTTCCTTTTCCACCGGAAGCAGATCAAAAACCTTGCGGTGATCTTCCAGGTCTGGAATTGCCGGGTAACCCCAGGAGTAGCGTTTTCCCTGTCCCTCTGCCAGTCCCAATTCACGGCGCAGATGGTTGTGCATATATTCTGCCGCGGCTTCTGCAGTTTGAACAGCCAGACCGTGGGTGAAATAGGCTTCTGTGTAATTACCTTCTCCCTGGAGTTTATCAAAACGTTCACTTGCTGCCTGCCCGACCGTTACTATTTGAAGACCGACGACATCCATCACACCGCTCTCAACCGGCGTGAAATAATCTGACAGGGCAAGGTGATCATCGTAAGGCTGTCTCGGGAAATGAAACTGATTGATCGTTTCAAGTTTCCCGGCCAGACAGATCGGAAGAGCGTCG
>CAZBRI010000299.1:0-4454 GCA_964494055.1 uncultured Anaerolinea sp. | reverse complement strand
AAGGGTTATGATCCCGCCGGTTTGCTGCCCGATCGTCATTTTTCGTTGTGGCCTTACAGCCCAATCCATGACCCCCGTCTGCGGCTGGACGATGAATTTATTTTGCTCGAAGCACAACCAGAACGCCCGCCTTTCAAACTGGGTGTGTTTAACCAACAGGGCTGGATGGCGTACTGGCTGGAGGGGGTCTTGTTCCGAAAATCTTTCGATGTTCACCCAACCATGGAGCACCCTGATTTTAATTGCAACGCCGAAACCTATGCCGACAGTGATTTTGTGGAACTCGAAAGCCTGGCTCCGCTGAAAACCCTGGCACCAGGCGCCTCCACCACGCTGGTCGAGACCTGGCAGCTTTACAGCAGCCTGGAGCAGGAATTTATTTCTGACAGATTGGCTGGGGCGTTAAAGAATAGCTAAATCTTTCAAAAATCACCCCTTTTTCCAAACAACGACAGCCTGGCGATAAAGCAGGCTGTCGTTGCGTTAATAAACTTTTGTTGTACAACCAGGGGTCAATGGTACAGAAGAATGCTATTTATAGTTGTCAAAATGTGTCCGGTTGTGATGATTTGCAACTTACATTGCCCATTTCGGGATGTATAATCATGAGTTATAGCAACAAAAACCCACTCAAGGGTCCGCATCTGCCCTTTTTCCCTCCGAAAAGATGCGCAAGTAGAAATTTCTCTTCTTTCCGCAACTTTCAGTTGTCAAATGTCGCCATCCAACGTTGGTGGCAACCAGAACAGCCCTCGGATATACTAACTTTCACAAGGTGTAATTATGAATTTTCAACGCTTGCAAATGCTGAGAACGCGTTATGGAATGTCCCAGGAATCATTTGCGGACCGGCTCAATATTTCCCGTCAGGCAGTCCAAAAATGGGAGAGCGGCGCGGGCGTGCCAACCACCAACCGGCTGGTTGAAATCGCCAATTTCTTCAATGTGACGATTGATTACCTGCTCGGGAACGAAGACATTCGCAGCGGCGATGAAACTTTTTTCCGTGACCAGATTGTGCCTCAATACGACTTTTTGCCAGACAAGGAATTGTATTCTGCCAAACTGATGGTTGAATACGCCCAATGTATTGACGAAGGCAAGGATATTGAAAAATATCATGATCTGCTGGTCGAGATCTCCAAACTGCCGGTCAGCAAAGCCCGTGAAGACATCGCAGATGTGGTTTTCAACCTTTTATACGCGGCAGGGCAGGTACCGGATTACAACTACCTGGAGCCATCTGATTTGGCGGGCATCAAAAAGCTGCGCAAGGGCAGCTTTCCACCCATGCCGAAACCTGCCAACCTGGAAAGCAAAATTCACGGTGCGTGGGTTGGAAAAATTTGCGGGTGCATGCTCGGCAAGCCGGTGGAAGGCATGCAGCGTTCTGAATTAAAGAAGCTTTTGAAGCAAACAAACAACTATCCGATCTCGCGCTATATCTTACGCGAGGAGCTTACACCCGAAATTCTGGCCAGCGTCAACTTCAATCTGAAACGGCGCAGTTATTTGTATGTGGACGAAACACACTATGCCCCTCCGGATGACGATATCAACTACCTGGCGCTTGCGGCGAAGACGCTTGAGTTGTATGGCAACGAATTCAGTTCGCTCAACACTGCCACGGTCTGGGTAAATTCATTACCAAAGACAGAGTATTTTACAGCGGAACGCATCGCTTACCGCAACATCACGCTTGGGTACACGCCACCAACCTCAGCTGAGTACAAAAACCCCTTCCGCGAATTGATCGGTGGATTGATCCGCGGCGATTATTATGGATATATCAATCCGGGCAATTTTGAGATGGCCGCAGAGATGGGCTGGCGCGACGCACGTTTGTCGCATGTAAAAAATGGCATCTACGGAGAAATGTTTTCAGCAGCCATGCTTGCGGCAGCGGCGGTTTTTAACGACACAAAAACGATCATCGAATGCGCGCTGGGCGAGATACCTGTGACCTCGCGCTTGCATGAAAAGATATCCTGCGTGATTAACGCTTACGAAAATGGCATGCCTTATACCAAATGGTACGATGATTTTTGCAAACGGTATGATGAGAATGATGAATACATTTGGTGTCACGTCATCACCAACGCGGAAATCGTGACAGCAGCGCTGCTATACGGCGGCGGGGATTTTTCCCGGTCTATCTGCATGGCAGTCGGCGCGGCGTTTGACTGCGATTGCAATGGAGCCACGGTTGGTTCGGTGCTGGGCATGATGAACGGCATCAAGAGTATTCCTGAAGAATGGTACTCGCTCTTCAACAATACCCTGGCGACCACTGTCAAGGGCTTTGAGCGTATGACCTTTGACGAACTGACTGCCATGACAATGAAGCACAGCTCGTTGAAACACGGGAGAAACCTGGCATGATCAGCGACAGGAGTAAAACCGATACAGAAGCACCGGCTAACAGACTCTACCGAATCGTCAGCCAATTCCAACTCCAGTCAATGGTGCTGCCAGGTCTGGTTTTCCTGGTCGTCTTTTCATATATTCCGATGTGGGGCATTTTGATGGCTTTTCAGAATTTCAAGATCGCGAAAGGTTTCTGGGGCAGCGATTGGGTCTGGTTCGAAAATTTCAGGCAGTTTTTCGTTTCCCCTGATTTTGGCGTGATCATGACCAACACGCTGGCCATCAGCGCCTTCCGTTTGCTGATCTGCTTTCCGGCCCCGATCCTGCTCGCCATCCTGTTCAATGAAGTTCGACATGTAGGCTTAAAACGGTCCATTCAGACGATCACGTACTTGCCATATTTTGTTTCGTGGGTGGTGGTCTCGGGCATGGTGTTTTCGCTGTTCAGCGGCCAGGATGGCGCAATCAACTCGCTGCTGATGTGGGCCGGGGTCATCAAAGCGCCGATCAATTTTTTGAACGACGGCAAGAATTTCTGGCCGATCTTGATCGGGGCCAACTTATGGAAGGATATCGGTTTCTCAGCCATCATATATATCGCGGCGATCACCGGCATCAATCCCGAGTATTACGAAGCCGCGGAAATCGATGGCGCGGGCAAGCTGGCCAAGATCGTCTATATTACCCTGCCGTCCATCGCGCCACAGATCTTTATTTTGCTGATCCTGGCGATCAGCGGTATTCTGAACGCAGGGTTTGAAGATATTTACCTTCTCACCAGCAATCTTAAAAACGGCATCATGCTGCCATACGCCCAGGTGCTCGATACGCATGTATTTACCATGGGTATCCAGTCGATGCGCTATTCTTATGCGACCGCAGTGGGGTTGTTCAAGTCTGTCATTAGCGTCGTTTTGCTTGTTTTAGCCAACCAGGCCAGCCGCAAGGTAACTGGCAGCAGTTTATGGTAAGCGGAGCAGGAAAGTATGTTATCTAAAAGCGAAAAAATAGCCAACGGTTTTATCGTACTCTTCCTTTTGATCCTGTGCTTTTCCATGTTGTATCCTTTTTGGAATTGCGTTGTGATTGCATTTAATGAAGGCTTGGATACCGTGCTCGGCGGAATCACCTTTTGGCCAAGGAAATTTACACTCGAGAACATGAAGTTTGTACTTCAAGACCCGCGAATTTTGCAAGCGTTTGGTGTCACTGTTGCAAGGACCGTTACCGGCACGTTTTTGAGTATTGTTGTTACTTCGCTCATGGCTTTTGGTCTGTCACGGCCAGAATTAAAGTATCGCAATAAATACATGTCGCTGGCGCTGGTCACCATGTATTTCTCGGGTGGGATGATCCCGACTTACATATTGATCCGGGACCTGGGATTACGGGATACTTTCTGGGTCTATATCATCCCGGGCGCATTAAATGTATGGAATATGATCATCTTCCGATCGTTCTTCTCGGGCATCCCGAAAGAACTGGTGGAAGCAGCCATGATCGATGGCGCCAACTGGTACGACATCTTTTTACGCATCATCATTCCGGTCTCGCTGCCGGTGTTTGCGACACTCGCGTTGTTTACGGCGGTTGGGCAGTGGAACAGCTGGTTCGATGCAACATTATATGTGAGCAACCCGAACCTGATGCCAATCCAAAATATTCTTAATACGATCTTGAATTCAAGCACGATGAGGGAGATGATGTCGAAGCTGCCGGGCTCGGCGGCAAATGCAATGAAATCATCGCAAGTCACCTCACGCTCCATCAGCCTGGCGACCATGCTGGTGGCTACGGTTCCGGTATTGGCCATCTATCCCTTTGTACAAAGATATTTTGTATCGGGGGTTATGTTGGGTTCGTTGAAGGAATAATCAAGATGGTTCCAACAATTCACAAGACACAAGGAGAAAAGAACATGAAAAAAATAGTTTACATCATCCTCACACTGGCGCTGTTTCTGAGCGCTTGCGCGCCCGCGCAAGCCACTCCCGCCCCGGCCAATACGGCGGAAGCGGCGGCACCCACAGCTGAAGCAGTCAGCCCCACGGCTGTGCCTGCGACAGAAGCACCGACTGCCATTCCTG
>CAZBRI010000298.1:0-4458 GCA_964494055.1 uncultured Anaerolinea sp. | reverse complement strand
CTTGACCATAAATCGATCGAGCTGCGCTTCCGGAAGCGGGAAGGTCCCCTCATATTCGATCGGATTCTGCGTTGCAAGCACCAGGAAGGGATCCGGCAGTGTGTGTGTTTCACCGTCCAGTGTCACCCTTGATTCCTGCATGGCTTCCAGTAAGGCTGACTGCGTTTTTGGTGAAGCGCGGTTGATCTCATCTGCCAGGATCAGGTTGGTGAATATAGGACCTTTGCGCAGTTCGAATTTATTCTCAACTCTATTTAAAATATAACCGCCGGTAATGTCCCCGGGCAGCAGGTCCGGGGTAAATTGGATCCGCTTAAAATCCAGCCCCAGGGCAGTTGCAAAACTGCGGGCTGTCAGTGTCTTTCCAAGACCCGGGAAATCCTCAAAAAGTATATGACCGGAGGCCAGAATTGCGCAGGTCACCAATTCCAATAATGGTTGTTTTCCAACCACCGCTCTTTCCACTTCCGCAATGACTCGCTTACCAAGTTCAGACACATCATGCACGTTTGTAATCATCATTATTCTCCATCTTTGATTCCAGGTATGCGATCACCGGCTCAATATCATGATCGATTGGAAACTTTCGTGTTTGATCAGTTTTGTAATTTTGTAAATTCGTGGCTGCCTTTTTCCAAAATAATCCCGCTATTAATTTTGACAGATTGAAAGCGGGGTTTGGATAATCAGAAAAGCTCGTATTCATCCCAGCCTCCAGGTAAGCCTTCACCCGGGGGTCAGCTGAATCTGTACCATAATCCAGTTTGCGTGTGCGATTATGGTACCGGAGTTCCTGTATGTCCATCGCGGCTTGAGCCAGGAGCCTGGCGATCTGCCACTTGAAATAAATTCCGTCCTGCTTGTGTTGAATCTGACCTGCCAATTCTTCCACCGGACCCTGTGTGTAACGATGTTTCAGGTCCTGAAACTCAGCCTTCTTTAACTGCTCCAAGAATGGACCCATTACCAGGAAAGACATGATCAGGATAAAAATCACCCATAGGATTGGCTGCGGGATGTATTGATAAAGAATACCAAGCATCCAAAGCAGATACGCTGCAGGCAGGATAATCAGCTGTTCCACGACATCTTTCAAAAGGAAACCTGTAATCAATGCAGAACAGCACAACAGGAGAATTAGCCATGGTTTGCGAATCAATTGACCACCATGCAGTAATTCAGAATTGATGTCAGCGCTAATTCCGCCCGGTCATGGTCGGCTTTACTCACTGGTGCAGCCCCATATCTCACCGCCTCAAACAGTTCTGTCAGAGTTTGTACAGGCTGCCTAGGGATTCCTATATGTTCCATTTTTTCGGCGAATTCACCTGGGGTGAGGTAAGTCTGGCGCACCAGGCCTTTCCCGGTCAGAACCGCTTCACTCATCCGGATATATGCCTGGATGATGGCCTCATCCCAGGCATGATCCGTTCCAAGCTGTACCAATGCTTCACGGACAGCCCTGGCAAGCTTTTCCTGCTCTACAGCTTTTACAGGTTTTGAACGGTGAGAATAGAAGTACCAGGCGGTCAGGATTAAAACCAGGCTGATCATAAAACTGACGGTTAATATCAACCAGGGGCTGATCACCGGGGGAGAAAAAACCGGCGGAGCGGCATTGGTTGTGATCAATTTGCCGATTGGACCTGCAGCTTCCTGATCCTGTCCTGCAGGTTTGGAGCTGCCTCTTTCCTGTAGGTAAGATAACAGGAACCAGAAAGCGATCATTGAAAATATAAAGCGGACAAGCCGTAAAAAAATCCGTTTTCGTAACTCGGGATCAAGAATTAAATAGAATATTGCCAGTAGAAGCAGCAGGAGCACCCCGAATGTGAGATATTTCCAGAGGGGGATCTCATTTCCAGCAGATATAATGGGGGGTGAAAGACGCGGCAAACCGCCAAAATCAAAAGAAAATGGTTGCAGCGGCCTGAAAGTCAGTCCTCCAATCACTGAGGACAGGACCGGCAAGACTGCCAGCAGCCCTGCAGCGATAAACATCACTACGATCTTCTGCTCGAGTATTTTTTTCATACGGTACTTTAATTGTACCGCACGAGACGACATGAATGTTTTTTATCACTTTTCCCAAAATAAATCTTTTCGGCATCCACCCATCATCCACAGGAATTAGCATGAATTTACAAAATGATCCTGGCAGTAAATATGAGCTCTGTTCACAATCCCTGCATCCTGCAGCAGCTATCGGCGTCGATCTATTTACCGAAGGTCTTTACTATGAAGCACACGAATCCCTGGAAGATGCCTGGCGTGAAGAGAAAGGGCCGATCCGTGAGCTTTACCAGGGCATTCTGCAGGCAGCTGTGACCTATTTTCATATTCAAAATGGAAATTTCGAAGGCGGAATTCAGATGTCCGCCAAAGCCATGGCCAAACTGGACCATTGGCCGGATCACTGCTGCGGTTTAGACATCGCAGATTTAAAAACCAATCTCACAGAAGAAACCAGAAAAATCGCCGGTAACCTTACGATAAACAACCCTGCTCCTGCCTTTCGGCAGTTTAAACCAATTCTGTTTGTTGAGATATCCGACTGGCATTCCAATGATTAATATTTCATTCCCATAAAGGATTTGGGGTGATATCGCGGCTTCGTGAGCCAAAATCCTTCCCATCACAGGAGACTAACACCTATGTTAAAAAAGTTCTATTTTTTTCTCCGGCATATTTGCAAATTACTGGGGATCCTTCACCCGCCTCGATCCTAGCGAAAATATGATTCTATGAAGATGCAACACGATTGAGGCAGTTTTCACAGAAATGAAGCAAATTCCCCATATTTCATTTTTTCTTTCGATATTCTATATAAATTCTTTTTTTCGGCCAAAACCTGGGCAAAGTTAAGAAGATCGATTCATCTCAAATTTCATCTCGTTGGCATGGCGACAGTTTTCAATAAATCGAATAAGCAATTGGGTTGCGGGTTTATTACTCGAAAGTTATGTTGGGATGATTAACACGAAATTCGTGAAAGTTAGTCTTCGTTTGCGATTTTTAAGACTGACTGGTAAGTTATTGGCAAAATCCTAAATCTAAGAGTTTGCAATCGGTCTAAAAGCGGCCGTATCTTTGGAATAAGCCCGGATTTTTTTGCATCTATCAACAGTCCAAGAGTACCAGTAAGTTGTAATTCTAACGATTCAGCCACACGCCTGGCCAGCAGGTCATCAAGAATAACAATTGAGTCTGGCGTTTCCAATGCTAGCATTAAAACTTCAGATTCTCCCGGGCCTAAATCTGGAATAAGAGGTAAGGCACTCAGACCAAGAGGTTTTTGTATCGTAACCCAATCAAATTTTGTTATATCTGGCAAATCCACACCAATGGCCCGCCCAATTTCAAGTTCTTCTTTTACAGCAATAGGAGTATAAATAATTTCAGCCAGGGCCGGTAATATGTTTAATTGATCTAATTGGTGAAGATATTGGAATGGAGACGTGTTGCAAATGACTTTCGTCATCATTTTTTCTCAGTCAGACTGGCCTGAGTTTTTAATTCTTTGAGACTTAATTGGAAGGTATCCACTTCATAGTCTGCGAGTTTGGCTAAAAAAACTGTTTTCGGAACACCGGCGAGCTGGGCTGCTGCCCCAGAAGATAGTTTACCCAATTCGTAGAGTTTTACTGCGGAAGCCATGCGCAGTAAATCACTCACATCTTCGGTAGTTCCTTTGAGTGCGATGATTGTTGCTCGGGGAATATCCCATGTTATTGTGCTCATTTTTTCCTGTGAAGAAAACTTAGTGTTATCGACGATAAGAATTTCTTCTTTAATAATATTATATCAAAGCTGTGCCAGGAAAGAGGATATGCCAGGTTGCAAGAGATGGATGAAATGTTTTTATATTATGGATATTGAGAGTGATGGGAACTCATCCGGCATACTAGAAAAGATGTTTCCTCTTATAATTCTATAACTTTCCAATCATTTATCATCATGGTTAATTCCAGAAATGGCTTAGTCCCCTCAATTCTCGCGGCGTTATGGGAAACATTGTCATTTTCGTAAATATATTTCAAAAAAAATCCCGGGGAGTTGAGCCCGGGATTTTTAATTTAGATCTTCTCAATTTTGACAGCACACGCTTTATATTCTGCTGTTTTGGTCTCCGGATCGAAGACGTTATTCGTCAGCCAGTTGGCGTTCCCTTCGCGGAAGTGGAAAGCCATCCACACTAGACCTCTCGGCACCTGGTCAGTGACCCTCGCCTTGACTTTGACAGAACCTCTGCGGGAGCTGACCTGAATATATTCACTGTCAGCAATTTTTAACATCGCTGCATCCTCTGCAGAGATATCGACCGTTTCCTCTGAAAGCATCTGATCCATGCCAGCCCGGGCTGTCTGTGTTCGGGTGTGATAATGGAATAATCTCCGGCCCGTGCTGAGCACAAACGGATACTCATCATCTTCGATCTCGGCCGGGGGTGTCCATTCG
>CAZBRI010000297.1:0-4466 GCA_964494055.1 uncultured Anaerolinea sp. | reverse complement strand
TGGGACCGAATGCAGCAGCCGGTCCATGGCGGAAATCAACAGGCTGATTTACTCCGATTACTAGCGGCACTTGACGAAGGTTGGCAAATTTTGGAAGTGGCCAATTACCTTGCAAGGGGATTGAACTCAGAAGGTAAAGGCTATCTGCTGACCCTCTATCATCCAGCCCGCAGGCTGACACGGGAATGGAATATGGCAGCCGCTTCAGGAATTGAAAACATTCTGAAATTTGAAGGAATTCAATTGTTATCTGATTGAATTGATATTTTTCTCAATAACCACAATTTTGAATAAATTCAAATAAATAATTATTATTTTCCTGGATTTTGTTAATTTCAAAATCCAGATTGTTTTTAAAGAACCTGTTGAATTAATGATGAATATAAACTATATTCAATATACGAGAATAAATGCTTCCTAACCGAATGGAGAAAATGATGGAAAAATATTTAATCAAACCTGGTACAAAATTTTCGCTGAATGATTTCGACCCGGATGATACAAGCCGGTTTTCTGGCGGGAAAGAAGAAGCGCAAAATAAGATACAGGATTTAACAGAAAAGCTGGATAAACTCCAGGAAATTTTTTACGCTGAACATAAACATAAATTATTAATAGTTTTACAGGCAAGAGATGCAGGCGGTAAAGACGGTACGATCCGTTCAGTTTTCGGCGGTATTAATCCTCAGGGCGTTCATGTGTCAAGTTTCAAAGTCCCGACAGAATACGAGATGGATCATGACTACCTTTGGCGTGTACATCAACAGGTACCCGGCAGAGGAGAAATCGTCGTATTTAATCGTTCTCATTACGAAGATGTTCTTGTGGTACGTGTCCACAACATCATTGACAAAAAAAAGTGTGAAAAGCGTTATTTGCAAATAAAAAATTTCGAGAAATTACTCGCTGATGAGGGAACCACTATCCTAAAGTTTTACCTGCATATATCCAGGGATGAACAAAAGAAACGATTGCAGGAACGACTGGATGATCCTCAGAAAAACTGGAAATTTAATCCTGGAGATCTCAAAGAACGTGAACTTTGGGCTGAATATTCAACTGCTTACGAAGCAGCAATCCAGGAAACAAGCACTGATTGGGCTCCCTGGTATGTGATACCTGCCAACCATAATTGGTATCGCAACTTGAGCATCGCATCTATTATCGTAAAAACCATGGAACAGTTGAATTTACAATATCCTGTGACAGATTTGGATCCAAAAACGATTGTCATTAAATAATTTGATCCAAAAACCAACCTATTAGCCATAATTTTTTTTATTGTTGTTTAAATAAAGAGCTTATTTCTGAAAAATTGACAGAAATAAGCTCTTTTTATGGAAAGAATAATTTACAGGCTCACAATTTCAAAAAACTACTTTTTGATCGATCAACATTTGAATTTCCCGTGTTGAATAGCCCAGGTCAAGTTCTAAAATTTCCCGCGTGTGTTCACCAAGTTTTGGCGGTGCTGAAAATATCTTTGATGGCGTTGCATGTAATTTTGCAACCGGTCCGATTTGTGGAACTTTCTGCCCGTCTTTCCTGGATACGTATTGAACCATATCCCTGGCGTGTGACTGTGGATCTAGAAGTGCGGAGGGTATATCATTTATGGAACCTATCGGAACATCGATCCCTGAAAAAGCGGTCAGCCAAACATTAGTTTTTTTCTTCATGAATTCAAATTGAATTTCCTCAATCAAACTATTCCGGTTTGCTACACGCAAAGGATTCGTTTTATATAATTCACTTTCCGCAAGGTCCGCTCTTCCAATCTGCATGCAGAATAATTTAAATTGGCGGTCATTCCCAACGGCCAGCGCTATGTGCCCATCCAGGGTTTGGAAAGTTTCATACGGAACGATATTGGGGTGTGCATTTCCATATCGCTTGGGTGCATTTCCGGATACCAGGTAATTTTCAGCAGTGTTTACCAGCCAGCCTAATTGAGAATCAAATAAAGATATATCAATGTATTGGCCGATACCCGTTACCTGCCGGTGATATAAGGCAGCCAAAATCGCCTGGTTTGCAAACATCCCGGCTGTAACATCTACAATAGCGACACCAGTTTTTGTTGGAGTTCCATCTACCGGACCAGTAATCGACATTATTCCAGCTTGTGCTTGTATGATGAAATCATAACCAGTTTGCTCGCTCCTTGGGCCATTTTGACCATAACCAGTGATTGAGCAAAATATTATTTTTGGATTGACCTGGACTACATGATCGTAATCCAGGCCAAACTTCTTCATTCCGCCAACTTTAAAATTTTCGATCAGAATATCTGCCTTCCCGGCTAACTGAAGGCCGATTTCTGCGCCTAATTTGTTTTTTAAATCAATCGAAATACTGCGCTTATTTCGATTGACACTTAAATAATAGGCGCTTTCGCCATCCAGGAATGGAGGTCCCCATTGGCGGGTATCATCTCCATCCTGACTTTCAATTTTAATGACATCTGCACCAAAATCAGCTAAAAGCATCGAACAATATGGTCCAGCCAAAACCCGTGAAAAATCTAATACCTTGATGCCGGATAGTGCCGATTGTTGGTTCATCAGTTTGCCAAAAGCGTAAAAATATTTTTATGAATGCCAGAGTTTTTCATCATAAGCGGGCAGCTCACAGCGCAGAGGTCCATCCTTACGGTAACCGAGCTCATAACCTGCCTGCATCAGCTGATGAATCTCGCTTGTACCTTCATACAATATCGCACCGCGGGCATTTCGCAAGTATCTTTCAACATCGTATTCATCACTATAGCCATTGGCACCATGTATTTGAATGGCTTCATTGGCGGCATCAAAAGATGCGTCTGTTGCAAACCATTTCAAAAGAGATGTTTCACGTGTATTCCTTATTCCCTCATTTTTCATCCAGCCGACCTTCAGGTATTGAAGTCTGCCGAGTTGATAATCACGGGCCATTCTCGCGATCTTCTGCTGAACCAACTGATGTTTTCCGATTTCCTTCCCGAATGTTTTTCGGGTATTTGCATAAGCAACACTGGCTTCAAGGCTGGCACGTGTTAACCCAACCGCGCCTGACCCGACCGTGTACCGTCCGTTATCCAGGCAAGACATGGCAATTTTGAATCCTTCACCTTCTTCACCCAGCCTGTTTTCGGCAGGTACACGTACATCCTGGCAGCTTACCCAGCCTGTTGAACCAGCCCTTACACCCAGTTTCCCATGAATGTCGCCGCGTGTAACACCTTTCCAGCTGGTATCGACAATAAATGCAGATAATTGTTCGTGTGGATCGGCTCTTTCTGGATTAGTTCTGGCAACCCATAAAATGTGATGCGCCTTGGAAGCGAGTGAGATCCACATTTTTTCACCGTTTAAAATATAATCGCTCCCATCTTTTTTTGCACTTGAATTCATATTTGCAACATCGCTGCCTACACCAGGTTCAGTCAGACCAAACATTGCAAATTTCTTGCCCTGCGCCTGCGGAACAAGGTACTTTTGTTTTTGTTCTTCTGTACCCCATTGTAATAATGCCAGGCTGTTCAAACCCATATGGACAGACATAACAACACGAATGCTCGTATCAACAGCCTCTAATTCTTCGCAAATCAGGCCAAGCGTTATGTAGTCAAATCCCTGACCGCCATATTTTTCAGGTACACAAATTCCCAGGATACCCATTTCACCCATTCGCGGAAGAAAATTGGCCGGCATGGTTTGCGTGCGGTCGGCTTCTTTAATAGATGGCGCGATCTCCCTTGCGCAAAAATCCTTCACAACCTTTACTATTTCTTCGTGTTCCTTTGAAATCGCGAAATCCATGGCACTTCTCCTTTGATGAAATAAATATAAAAATTAATTTCTTGTAACGGGATTAAATCCCATTTGTGCAGATATATTTTTTGAAGCTTGCACTAATTCAGGGATAATTTCCACTTTCAAACGATGAACGGTCACAGAGTTAACCGTGCCGGTTACATTAATTGAGGCGATCGCTTTCCCAGAATGATCTCGTACCGGAACTGCAGCCGCTCTCAACCCTATTGATAGTTCCTCATCATCAACAGCATATCCTTGATTCTTGATTTTTTCCAGTTCAATAAATAAATTTTCAGGTTTTGTAATGGTATTTGATGTGAATGGAGTTAATATTTCATTTTCCAGCAATTTATTTAATTCAAGTACAGTTAAGTCTGCCAGCAGTACCTTGCCAAGCGATGTGCAATGAGCTGGAAGACTTGAGCCGATCCCTAACAACACGCCGACAATTTTTTGATTTCTAATTCTATCGATGAATACAGCATTAAATCCATTTAAAATTGCCAGGCTGACTGTTTCGAATAATTTTCGAGAAAGCTCTTCCAGGAAGGGATGGGCTATTTGCCTCACATCTAAATTATTAATGGCAGCAAAACCCAATTGTAATAGTTTTACACCGGGCAGGTAATAACCTGAGATCGGAAGAGCACACGTCTGAACTCCAGTCAC
>CAZBRI010000296.1:0-4467 GCA_964494055.1 uncultured Anaerolinea sp. | reverse complement strand
GATAGCTTCAGGTGACTGGAGTTCAGACGTGTGCTCTTCCGATCTCCCGCCTCTATCACAAGCTCCATTATGCCGTCAGCAGTTTCTTGTAATACATCTCCAAAAGCAGCACCTCCAAATATTGCAATGGTGCTCATATGTCCGGTTCGGCCGAAACGTCTTTTTTCCATTTTTCTCCTAACCAATCTTGGCAGTAAATACTTTATTTATAATATCCTGGGCTTCATCAATAATGTTTTGTAAATGCTCATTTCCAATAAAACTTTCGGCATACAATTTGTAAACATCCTCTGTACCACTGGGACGCGCTGCAAACCAGCCATTTTTGGTCACCACTTTCAAGCCTCCTATTGGTGCGTTATTGGCAGGGGCTTTCGTCAGCCGGGCTGTTATCTTTTCACCAGCCAGCATATCCGCAGCGACATCATCCGGTGAAAGATTTTTGAGGATCTTCTTTTGTGCTGTGTTGGCCGGGGCATCGATTCGTTTGTAAACCGGGCTTCCATATTTCTCTTCTAATTGTTTGTAATGAATCCCCGGATCAAGGCTGGTTTGTGAAGTAATTTCTGCAGCCAAAAGATTTAATATGATCCCATCCTTATCAGTTGTCCAGGCGATACCGTCTTTTCTCAAGAAAGATGCTCCCGCACTTTCTTCACCTCCAAATCCAAAAGACCCGTCAACCAGTCCTTCGACAAACCATTTAAAACCTACAGGAACTTCAGCCAGGGTTCTCCCCAAGCCTGCAGCAACACGGTCAATCATTGAACTTGATACAAGAGTTTTCCCGATCTTAGCATCTTTTCTCCATCCGGATCTTTTCTGGAAAAGATATGATATTGCTGCAGATAAGTAATGATTCGGGTTCATCAAACCGGCAGAAGGTGTAACAATTCCATGCCGGTCAGAATCCGGGTCGTTTCCGAATGCGATATCGAAATTGTCTTTGAGCTTGATTAAACCAGCCATGGCGTATGGGGATGAACAATCCATTCGTATTTTTCCATCATGATCAACGCACATGAATGAAAAGGACGGGTCGATTGACCGGTTAACCACGGTTAAATTTAGTTTGAATACATCAGCAATAACATCCCAATAATCCACAGATGCGCCGCCAAGCGGATCAACCCCAATTTTCAAACCAGATCTTGAGATACTTTCCATATCGATCACGTTTTGAAGATCGTTGATATACGGTATGGCAAAATCGTGATAATGAGTTGTTGATGATTGCAGGGCTTGTTTGGTGGTTACCCTTTTTACATCTTTAAGTTTGTTGGTTAGTATCTCATTAGCCCGCTTCTGAATAATGTCTGTAATTTCCGGGCCGGCTGGACCGCCGCTTGGCGGGTTATATTTGAACCCGCCGTCTCCCGGCGGGTTGTGGGACGGGGTAATCACGACCCCATCGCCGTAATTTTCGGGATGGAGTCTGTTCCAGGCGAGTATGGCATGCGAAATAACGGGTGTAGGCGTGTAATACTGTCCTGTTGGGATAAATATTTCAATATTACTTGCAGCGAAAACCTCTATTGCAGTAGATTCCGCTGGTTCAGATAATGCATGGGTATCTTTCCCGATAAATAACGGCCCTTTGATACCCATTTTTTGCCGGTATTCTGCCAGGGCCTGGGATACCGCAAGAATGTGGTCTTCGTTGAAACTGCTATTTTTGCTTGTTCCCCGGTGACCAGATGTACCGAATGATATTAGCTCGGCCGGGTTGGCTGCATCAGGATGATCGGTGTAATAATGTGTGACAAGTGATGATGTATTTGTGAGTAATTCTCGCGGGGCTGGTTGACCAGCATTCGGGTTAATCGTCATTTGTTCTCCATGCAGCCTATTAATTATTTGTTTAGTTTCGATTGATAAATGATAATTTAATTGTGTAACAAATAGTATGATTTAAACTATAATCAATTAAACCTTATTCTTCTGTTTTATTCAATCAATATTTCGAAAAAAAGGATTCATATGAGCGCTTCAATGATCACGATTGAACGGTTTTTACTCAGCCAGCAGCCAGAATATGCCAAGGGGGATCTGACGACCTTATTTTATGATATAGCACTGGCCGCCAAAAAAATTGCCACTCAAACCAGGCGCGGCGCATTATTGGATATGATGGGCTATGAAGATACCATCAATGTTCAGGGGGAGAGACAGCGAAAATTGGATGTCTACGCAGATGATGTATTTTTTAAACTCAATGACCATACCGGCAGATTGTGCGCAATGGTTTCAGAAGAAAGAGAAGATTGGATCCAAATACCCGATAATTATACAAAAGGACACTATGTACTTGTATATGATCCCCTCGATGGTTCAAGCAATATTGATACAAATGTAACTGTCGGTACGATTTTTGGTATTTTTCGCTGCCTGGATGAATCAAACAGGGGAAGGTTGGAAGACTGTCTTCGAAGCGGCCGGGAATTGGTCGCTGCCGGCTATATAATTTATGGAACCAGTACGATGTTTGTTTATAGTGCCGGCCATGGTGTGCATGGTTTTACACTGGATCCCGAGGTTGGTGAATTTCTACTAACCCATGAGAATATGCGTTATCCGGAACCGCCGGCATATTATAGTTTTAATTTTGGCTCTTTCCGCTCATGGCAGCCGGAAGTTCAAAAATTTGGAGATTGGCTGCAATCCGTCAAGGATCCTAAGTTATCACAACGCTATATAGGATCACTCGTAGCAGATTTTCATAGAAATTTATTATATGGCGGTATTTATGGCTACCCTGGTGAATCAAAGCATCCCGATGGCAAAATTCGGCTGCTTTATGAAGCTGGTCCGCTGGCATTTTTGGCTGAACAGGCTGGCGGGTATGGCTCAAATGGCAGAATCTCATTATTGGATATCAAACCCGGAAGCCTGCACCAAAGAACCCCTGTTTTTATTGGCAGCCGATCTCTGGTAAAGAAGGTCGAGGAATTTATCGATAGTTGAGTCAATAGTTTTATTTTATTCAATAGAAATGAAGAATCACAGGCATCCACTAATCGGCTGCCTGTTTTTTATTCCCCGATAATTTTAACTAACACCCGTTTGGCTCGATGACCATCAAACTCGCCGTAAAAAATCTGTTCCCAGGGGCCAAAATCGAGGGCTCCTTTGGTTATCGCTGGGACAATTTCCCTGCCCATAATTTGTCTTTTCATATGTGCGTCTGCATTATCCTCACCTGTCCTGTTATGTAAATATTGCGAGATGGGATCATGCGGTGCAATTTTTTCGAGCCATTCATCATAATCCTGGTGAAGACCGCTTTCATCATCATTAATGAATACTGATGCAGTGATGTGCATGGCATTACACAGGCAGAGTCCCTCCATGATTCCACTCTCCCGGATACATGCTTGAACATGTTGTGTAATATTTATGAATCCTCTTCTGCTGGGTACATTAAGCCATAATTCTTGTCGATAGGTTTTCATATGAGAATCCTGTAAATATTAGAGAAAATGATAAAAAAATATTTTCCTGTAATATTCATAAACCTGAAAATGTCACAGAAATATGCATCGTTTTTATTGACAAAATACCTTCCTAATTAGTCTTATAATTAGTTATTGAGCCTGTCAGTCTTGATATTCATGATGCGGCGAGTGTTGAAAGGAGAAAAGTTATGCAGTTATATCTGCGTCTTGCATGGAGAAATTTATGGAGACACCGCCGGCGGACGGTGATCGTTGTTTTTGCCATGGCTTTAGGTTTATCAATGATGATGATGTACGATGGTTTGATTGAAGGTTTTAACCAGGCCATTTATGGGAATGCCATCAAGGTATTGGGCGGCAATATCCAGGTGCATGCACTCGGGTATAGGAAACAAGCTGATCAATCTCCTTTGATAGCATTACCTGTAGAGGATGATCTATTAAAGGCAGCCCGTGCATTACCGCAGGTGGTTGCAGCCAGCCGTAGAATCAAAACCGGTGGCCTGGCGAGCAGCCGAGAAGGGGCATTTCCGGTGAGTATTACCGGGATTGAACCTGAGCTTGAAGTGGATGTGAATCTTGCTGCGCAGCACGTGATAGATGGAAGATACCTTAATGCTGGTGATGCGGATGCCATTTTTATCGGTAAAGGGTTGGCAGACGCCATGTCTGTCAAGATTAACGACCGGATAGCATTAACCGGCCGGAGTATGCACGACCAGATGCGGCTTCGAACCATGACAGTTGTGGGAATTTATGACCTTGGGCTGCCGGATATTGAAAAAAGAACCATTTTTATATCGCTAAATGAAGCACAGATGCTGTATGGTCTGCCGGGACAATCCACGGAAATTGCGATCTCGCTCCAAAGTCTTGGACAGGAACCCGCAGTCATCAATTTGCTGCAGCCTGGTTTCAAAATTTTCGAAATTGAATCATTCGAAACGAATTTTCCTGAGCTTAAACAGATCGGAAGAGCACACGTCTGAACTCCAGTCACCTGAAGCTATCT
>CAZBRI010000295.1:0-4474 GCA_964494055.1 uncultured Anaerolinea sp. | reverse complement strand
CGACCACCGGTGGTAAACATCAACCCGACCACACTGGTAAACATCAACCCGACCACACTGGTAAACATCAACCCGACCATGCTGGTAAACATCAACCCGACCATGCTGGTAAACATAGACCGGCCATTGACATTCCTGTATGATTGAGATTGTAAGCTGGAGTGAAAAAATAACCAGCGAATACATAATAGGAGAAAATTATAATGAAAAAGATTTTAGTAGGAATTTCAGTTTTACTTGTTGCTGCGGTCATTTTTGGCGCAGGTTTCTTTTTTGCCCAGTCGAATTTCGTCAGCGCAGCTGGTCTGCCAGCAGGTTTCGGACCCGGAAATATGATGGGCGGACGCGGCGGGCAGGGTCAGATGCATGAGTATGTTGAGCAGGCCCTGGCTGATAAGCTCGGTATCACCAAGGAAGAGGTCGAAACATCCTTTGACAGCGGAAAAACCATGCTTCAAATCGTCACAGATACCGGTATCAATGAAGCTGATGCAGCGGCACTCCTGACAGATGTCCACAAAACTGCTTTTACCAAAGCGCTCGCTGATGGGCTGATGACACAGGCACAGGCAGATACTATGCTCAAAAATATCACAGCCAATGGTTTTAATTTTGGCGAAATGGGAATGCGCGGAAGGCAGGATGGACAGGGTTTCCGTGGCATGGGCGGCAGGCACGGAATGGGCGGTCTGATGGGAAACTGGAACAACCAGGCAACCCCAACCCCGTAATCATAACTTTGAATGACCAGTAATCAAAAAAACGAGCGGCTTCCCATTTTGGACAGCTGCTCGTTTTTCATTATTTTTCACGAAAAAAATCAAAAGTGATAAATTACTCTCTCTTCAAAAAGAAACTGGCAACAACGATCAATCCTGCCAGGATTAGAATACCAGGCAGCAGGTAGCCGGATAATACTGCTGTGATCTGTGATCCCAAAAAGGCACCGATCAGAAGCAAGACCAGGGCCGGAATATAAGCCCAGGTATGATTGCCAGCCGGGGTTGGGAGAATGGCCACGAGCAGGAAGGTCAGACCCAAACCGATGAAAAACATGATCCCTTTATCAGCCCAATAAGTTCCTTCGAAGGCTGCCACACAGGCCAGGGTTAATAACACACCGCCTGGTATGATCCCCCACCAGCGTTCATGATCTGTAAAGTAGATGATAAAAAATGCCAAACCCAGGGACACAAGGAAAATTGAGCCGGAGATAATCTCCAATGAATCTGGGATAATCACGCTTCCAGCCATTCCAAGTAAAGCCATGGCAGGGATGATCGCCCACCAGAATTGATTAACCGATTTGAAATAAATGCTGAAAAAATAAACAGAACCAAACAGCAGCACAGCTGCCCAAAACAAGGAGGAAGCGCCAGATAGTATTCCAATTTTTTCCAACAGCATCAGGGCACCAAGCAAGATCAGCCCTGCTCCAAGAAACACTTTCGGATTTATTGATTTCATGTAAAACTCCTGATCTCGTTTGTGATACCGATATTAACTTACCCGCACCTGGTTGGCCCCGCCTTCAAGGTGTATTTCAACCCGGTTTGAGGCTGTATCAAAATCAGCGGATTGATATATATTTGCCATACTTGTCAGGACTGGGAAACGCTTTTCATCAATTTTGATAGAGGATGCACCCTGCTCCAGCTTAATGCGCCCGCCGACCCCTTCTGGAATGATCAGCTCGATGGAAGCCGCACCAGACTCAAAATCAACCAGTGTATGACCGGCCGCTTCAGGGAGTTTAACCTTGAGGCTAGAAGCCCCTGTCTCCACTCCGAGATATGTCAGCCGAATATCTGTCATATCCAGATCCATTTTGGCTGAACCCGCCGAAAGCTTGATAGCCACCGGGACGGCTTTGGTTAACTTGAAATCCCAGCTGCCGCCTTCAGGTCCAAGGAAAGGCAGGAAGGTCGGGCCGGCACTGATATCGACCCCCAGGCTGTCACCGCTTCGATTGGATTTGATCTCCAGGCCCAAGCCCTGTGACCCGCTGAGCGCGATCCCGTCCTCCGCGCCGGAACTGAAAGTGAGTACCCCAGCCCCATGATTAACCACCAGGTCCATCCGTGCAGCATCTCCTAAATCCACCTTGAATGTTTCACTGCTGCCTTTCACACGTGGGAATGAAAATCCGATCAGAATCCAGATTCCGAGCATCATGAGGGCGATCGGCCAAAACCAGCCCTGAACATCAACGATAAAATTAGCTGCCTTCAAATAAAATAAAACACCAAGAAGGATCAGAATAGCGCCCCAAAATACATTATTGTGTTTCATCATCACTCCTTGTTAACTCTTTCGCCATAAACCACGGCCAAACAACCATGCCCCCAGGAGAATAAGCAGAACCGCGGGGCCGTACGGGCCAAGTATGGATAATTTATTAAAAAATGCTGCAAAAATGATAAATAATATGGCACTCACTCCAACCGCATTTAACCCGCTTCGTGCCCGCGAGTTGTTGCTGCTCAAAACGCCAGCCAGTATTTCACCGATTCCCGCAAAGCCCGGGATCAATGCCCACATGTATGACCAGGATGTGAAATCACGGACCGTTTCCTGGTAATACAGGATGGCGCCGATGCCGGCTACGATCGCTGCCGCCACTGCCATGCCAGGCGCACCAAGAATGAGACCGATCAGCAAGATTAATCCGCCTGCGGCAACGATCCTGAGAGAACCATGTAAATACACCTGCACCAGGTCATTTAAAGCGGGGTATTGACGCTGCGCGATAAACCATGCACCAAGCAGGATGAGAATAATTCCAAGACCAAGTTGACTGCGATTTCTCATACAATTCTCCTTTAAAAACAACTATTTTATATTATTATAACGATTTAACAATAATTGTCAACGATTTATTTATATTATTGATATTGAGTTAAAGATTCTCAATTTGAAAAATGATTTATTCATTATTATTTACGATTTATAATAAAAAAAGTTGTAAACACATGAAGTAATATCATCAATCACTCCTAAGTTGTTTTGAATAAATACTGAAAGAATTTTTGGAGCCGTAATTTTCGGAACAGCCTGTTCGATTCCATATTTAACCCCAGAAAATTTTCTTCCTGAAAGTTGATGACTGTTGCATTTATAATAATGATTATCAGGATAATTTCAGGCTGACTATATGTTTGTCATCATTATGGGAATATCTGGTTCGGGTAAATCCACTGTCGGGAGGCTCCTTGCCGATCGGCTTCACTGGCCGTTTTTTGATGGGGATGATTTTCACCCGCCAGAAAATATAGCCAAAATGGCATCTGGCATTCCCCTGGCTGATGATGACCGGCGGGAATGGCTGGAAAGGCTTTCTGTTCTCGTTAAGAATGCTAATGAATCAGGAGAAAATGGAATATTAGCCTGCTCTGCCCTGAAACTGGCGTACCGGCAGAAACTAAATCAAGGGCATGTTTGTTTTGTATATCTCAAGGGGAATTATGAAGTCATTTTTGAACGTTTGACCGCCAGGACAGGTCATTTCATGCGATCTGCCATGCTGCAAAGCCAGATCGATACCCTTGAAGAACCTTCAGATGCATTCACTATTGATATTGGTCATTCCCCGGATGAGATCGTTGAACTGATTATTGATTACTTGGCCCGGCACGATTAAATTTCCAAATAATCCAGGCTGTCATCCTTTTATTTTAGACTATTTATCAGGACTGGCCAATTCACCAAGGGTCAATACTGTTTCATTTACACCGCTAAAAACAAAATCTGACCTGATGGTGCCCTTCTCCAGCATCTTTTTTAAAGTTCGCTGCAGCAGCTCAGGGCTCCAGCCGAACAATTTTTGCAGTTCTTTGACAGTGACCGCCCCCAGTGAGCGGAAGGTCAACCAGACCAGTTTTTCCCTGGCGTCTGCTTCTGAAATTACCCGAGCCTGTTCCGGCAGTTCCGGGTAATGGCGCGGGACAAGATCGTAGATAAATGAATATCTCCAGGCTCCGGCTTCAGCGATCCCGACCGGCAGGATCTTCATATCCGCCTGGAGCACTTCCAGTGCGCGGTTAAATTCTGTATCACTCTGGGTACTGCTCAGGCGAGCTTTTTTTCGGAGGTCAATCGTATTTAACGCGCCTTCCTTTAATATGGCTTCATAGACTTGTTTGGCTGCCAGGGTCATGCGGCCCTGTTCATACATCAGCAGGTAGTCTTCCTCCGGTGACCCATAATTTTCAGTGAGTGCGTAAAAAAACGGGGCAATTTCCAGGGAGATCAAGGTAGCTTTCTTGCGCAGCATCTTTGCATAATACCAGCGCCGCTTCCCGAGCGCGTCGTCCTTCCAGCCCCAGGTGATATGCCCGGGGTCATCGTGGTTATCACCTACCGGCCTATCCCCGACCACTGCCATCCACAGGCTTGGCAATAGGAAACCTTTTATCGGCCAGAAAAAAACAAAACCACGGGAATTCACCCAGCGCAAAGCCTGATCCGGATTTAT
>CAZBRI010000294.1:0-4484 GCA_964494055.1 uncultured Anaerolinea sp. | reverse complement strand
AGATAGCTTCAGGTGACTGGAGTTCAGACGTGTGCTCTTCCGATCTGGTGTGCCAGAACCATCATTGACAACGATAAAAGGGGCTGATCCAAGTTTTTCAACCAACCCCATATATTCGTCCGTACCAACTTTATTGCTTTCAGCTGCACTCCAGGCCCTGTTAAATCTTTCCACCCTTTCTGAAGGAGAGCCTATTCCATCTTCCCAGTGATAACCGGATGCAAAATTGCCACCTGGATAACGCAGTATCGGTATTTGTAATGGCTTGATCAGGTCAAATACATCCTGGCGGATTTCTGATCCATCAGAGGAAAATACACCCCCGTAAATACACCTTTCAAGGTGTTCAATAAATTGGCCGTAGACAAAAGGATTAATCTCACCAACAATTTCTTCGGGAAAGATCTGCACGGTAGCCGCTAGTGAAGGGCTGAAAAGTATTGGCATAACAAATTTGAAACCGGGGAAAAACCAGTTTTTCTTCGGCCGCAGATTAACAAACAGAACTGCCTGCCCTGCATCCCTGGTTTCAACAAACAAAGTAATATTTGTTTTTGGAAGTGTTGAATGCTTGATCTGAACCTTGTAAGGAACATTGATAGAAAACGGTAATGGCTGTTCAACAGAAATTTCATCACAATTGATACCATTTTGACCCACCGGGATTATTATGATATTCTCCCGGGCGATCAACCCGCCATCTGACTCAATAGAAATGTTGTATATGACTACCGGGGCAAATGTGTTGTTCAGAGTGAATGTAAAACCATCACCATTTTTTTCAAGGGTGTCTTTTAGAAAAATTTTATTAACGATGAAATCTGGTAAATTTGCCGCCATATCATTTTTCTTTTACCCAAAATAATGGGATAGCGGCAAGCAGGGTTGCCAAACCAGCCACCTGGAAAACCACCGGCGATGGGATAAAACCTTCCTGACCATTCAGAACGATCGGGGTCCCGAAATTCGTTGACAGCCAGCTGCCAATCAACGGACCCGGCACCATGGCAAAAGCCACTGTAAATAAAATTACAAAACCTGCAAACTGGCCGCGTTGGTTTTCAGGAAATAAATCCTTACTCCAGGCACCGGTCGAAATCATCCAGGCTGACATCCCCGATAAAAACATTATGCCTGTGACTGTCAGGGGTAAAAAAGCAGCGGAAAATGAAAATAAAACCAACCCAGCCATTTTTATGACCAACGCCAGAAAAGCAACCTTTTTTCTTCCCCAATGGTCAGTCAACATACCGAATGGATATGCCAGCCCGATGCCTCCGATCAAAATGGCAATGAAGATTAATAAAGACGCGTCCAGCGTCGGAAGTTTCAAGTAATGGTTCAGATAGATAATCAGGTAAGGGAAAAATATATTTTCTGCAATCCCGTAGACAGCCATGGCAACCAGAAGCAAAAATAAATTCCCGTTTTCCTTCAGCGTTTTCCATTGAAAAGCTTCTGTCACCTGTGAGAGGTATGTTTTTTCAGGTGTGGATGTATCAGGTACTTCCTGAATGCTGCTCCCGCCTATCAGTCCCATTATCATCACCAGTCCGCCGATACCATAAAAGAATGTGTAATAACCCCATTTTTCAATGATCAGTCCTGCGCCGCCGTATACGATCAGGATCGCGATCCAGGTCATAATTTCCATTACACCCACCACGCGGCCGCGATTTTTGTTGTTGGTTACATCCGTTATGAATGCATTTAATGCCGCATCATTCGCGGTTGAACCAAAAAAGGTCATTACGCAATCAAAAACAATCGCCAATCCAACAGCTAAACCGACCGGTTTGATAAATGAAGCAGTTGGAAATGCAATTGTAAAAATACCCCAGAAAAAGTAACCCGCTAAAATCAATGGTTTTCTTTTTCCCCACCGTGTTCTCAACCTGTCGCTTAATGCACCCATTAATAAACTTGTGAGCGTGGCAGTAATGGCACTTGCCGCCACCATCCAGGAAATCGGTCTTGGATCGGGTGTGATGCGGTCATACATAAAAGTGTTAAAAAACTGGTTTTCAACCCCCCAGGCGAGTTGGCCGGAAAAGCCAAGGAGTATCAACGAGATCCAGATCTTGCGCGGTAAAGAATTATCGTTCATCAGTCAAATCTCCTTGGATCGATCAATTTTGATATTTGTGTCATAATATCACCATACTGGAATAATTCCAAAAATACTCTGAGGTAATTATGGATTCCGAAATTACACCTGAATCACAAAATACAAATCGTGAAAGCCAATTTATAGATAAAGATCAGGCCGGGGAGGGCGAACCTGTAACTCCTGCCGCACCCAAGCACAATGAATTTCCGCCAGTACCGGAGGCAGGGAAAACATCAAATTTCGGGAAAAATCTGTGGAGAACCATTGTATTCATCTTTAATATTATATTGATTTTTATTTTTGTTAGTGCAATTTCCGCTGGAATTTATTTTGGCTGGCCTGTCATTTACCAGGGTTACATTCAACCCATCGGCGAAAACACGGCAAATATTTCACAACTCCAAAAGAAAATTGCAGATTCAAATTCCCAAATTGCTATTGTTCAAACACAAGCAGTTGAACTCAATAATTCTCAAGCCGGTATTATATTAACTTTAAGCGCAGTAAATTCAAAACAGGAAAGCATGCAGACAGCCATCGATCAGCAGACAAGTTCAATTAAATCCATTGAAGATCTGCAGAAATCTTTGACAGTTTCAAACCAGGATTCTGATAAAAAAATGAACTCCAAGTTGAATCAAATGCTCAGCATGGAATATCTTTCACGTGCCAGGTTGTTTCTTTACCAGAGCAATTTTGGGCTGGCCAAAAATGATATTCAGCAAGCCCGAAACACACTTTCCAGTATCGAAAATTTATCAGCTCCTGAAAATTCCTTATTAGTGGAAGTAATCCAAAGACTCGATCTTTGTCTATCTAGATTACCTGATTACCCGGTGCCAGCCAGCGGTGATCTTGACATCGCCTGGCAATTATTAGGCACCGGGAATGCACCGATAAATACATCAGCAGCCGTTTTCCCTGTTATTACAGCCACATTTGCGCCAACGCTGGAATTTTCATCGACACCTGAACCTGCCATTGCCGCAACACCCACCCCGTAAACCATGTCAGATAGATCACTACCAAACCAGCTGCCAACCCCTTTTACATTTTCTCAATCGTCATTGAGAGATTACGATGATTGTCCCAGAAGATTCCAACTAAAATATATTCAAGAATTAAAATGGCCGGCAGTCGAAACAGCACCCATCCTTGAAAACGAAAAACGCCAGCTTGATGGTCAAAATTTCCATCGAATGATCCATCAATCCTTCCTGGAAATACCAATCGACAAAATTAAAAAACAAGCCGGCCTATCTCAAAGCGAGCCATTAACCCGCTGGTGGAACAATTTTGAACAGGCGAAAGCGGGAAATCTGGCCGGGATCAATGAAAAATTAATTTATCCTGAGCATACTTTAACATCCCCGATTGGGAAGCACAGGTTGGTAGCAAAATATGACCTGATAAACATTGATGAAAATCATGCTGTTATTTATGATTGGAAAACCTATCAAAAAAGACCAAATGATGAATACATTATCAAAAATCTTCAAACGAAGGTATATCTGAGCCTTTTAATTAAAGCAGGCAGGCAGATAAACCTTAATCATGATTTATTGCCTGCTAATGTAGAAATGATCTATTGGTACGCTGAGCACCCGGACGAGCCATTGGTTATAAAGTACTCTTCCAGCCGTTATTCGCAGGATTGGATGGAAATAAATGAACTAATTAATGAAATTTCAGCCAAACAAAGTTTTCCCATGACTGATAATGAAAAGACCTGCGGTTTTTGCGCTTATCGATCCTACTGTAACCGCGGAAAAGCTGCAGCTGAAAATCTTGGGGATGAGTTTGAAGAAAACATATCCTTCGAAATTAACCTGGAACAGATACAGGAAATTGAATTTTGAAAAAAACTAAATCATGACAATTTGGATTGACCCTACTCCTACCGACAATCTAACCATCCTGCCAGGGTATCATCCATTTATCCAGCAAGCATTGATAAAAAAAGGGATCAAGGATCCAGGAAAGGCAAAGGGTTTTCTGGATCCTGAAAGTTATTCAGAATCAGATTCAACCGAGCTGCCTGGCCTTGCAAATACCGTGGACAGGCTGGTGCATTCGATAAAGACACAGGAGCCTGTATGTGTATGGGGCGATTTTGATGTTGATGGACAAACTTCTACTACTGTTCTTGTTCAAACGCTCAAACAGCTGGGTGCAGATGTAAAGTTCCATATTCCGATCAGAAAAAATGAAAGTCACGGAATCAACATTGAAAACCTCAGCAAAGTCATCGCAGACGGAAGTAAATTAATCATCACATGTGATACCGGTATCAGTGCCGTTGAAGCAGCTGCTTATGCTAGAGCCAGGAGATCGGAAGAGCACACGTCTGAACTCCAGTCACCTGAAGCTATCT